>JBASTF010000168.1:0-2135 GCA_049274755.1 Rubrivivax sp.
ACACAACCACCGGCCAGCCACAAGGACGTGGCCAGCCACCAGGCGGCCGGCGGCGCCGTCAGCGTCCAGCCGGCAGCCAGCGTGGCGCCGCACAGCACGGCCAGCAGCAGCGCCATCGCCACCGACAAGCCCTGGCCGGCAGCGTTCAGCCGCCCCCACTCCCAGCCGGCGGCGGCGATCAGCACCAGGGTCAGCAGCGCAAACGGTGCCGGCCCCGGGGCCGACAGCGACGCAAGCAGGATGGCGACGAGCACAAGCGCGGTGATGACCCGCTGGCGCAGCATGGTTCAGCGGTTCTCGGGCAGGGCCTCGTTCGGGCGGATACCGCCAAAACGCCGGTCGCGCTGCGCATAGGCCGCCAGGGCGGCATCGATCTCGGCAGCGCCGAAGTCGGGCCACAGGCAGTCGGTGAAAAACAGCTCCGAATAAGCCGTCTGCCAGAGCAGGAAGTTGCTGATGCGCATCTCGCCGCCGGTGCGGATGAACAGGTCGGGATCAGGCGCAAACGACAGCGCCATGTGGCGCGACAGCCAGGCCTCGTCGACGGCCTCGGGCGCCAGGCCCTGGGCCAGCGCGGCGCGGCAGGCCTGCACCACGTCCCAGCGGCCGCCGTAGTTGAAGGCCACCGACATGTGGATGCGTGTGTTGTGCAGCGTGCTGCTCTCGGCCTTTTCCCAGGCCTCGCGCAGCCGCGGCGACACGGCGTTGCGGTCGCCGACGATGCGGATGCGCACGCCGTCGCCCGCCATCTTCGTGAGGTAGCGCGACACGGCCACCAGGCCCAGGCTCATCAGTCCCGAGACCTCGTCTTCCGGCCGCTTCCAGTTCTCCGACGAAAACGCGAACACGGTGACGTACTCGACACCACGCTGCGCCAGCAGGTCCACGGCACGCACCAGCGCGTCGATGCCGTGTTTGTGGCCGTACAGCCGCGGCATGAAGCGCTTCTTCGCCCAGCGGCCGTTGCCATCCATCACGATGGCCACATGGCGCGGCACGGAACGTTCGACGGGAGCCATCAGCGACAGGCCCGTCAGACCGCCATGACTTCGGCTTCCTTGGCCTGCACCAGCTTGTCGATCTGGGCGATCGTGCCGTCGGTCAGGCGCTGCACGTCGTCCTGCGCGCGGCGTTCCTCGTCCTCGGTGGCGAGCTTGTCCTTCAGCAGCTTCTTCAGGTGCTCGTTGGCGTCGCGGCGGATGCTGCGCACGGCGATCTTGGCTTCTTCGCCGGCATGGCGCACCACCTTGGTCAGTTCCTTGCGGCGCTCTTCGGTCAGGCCGGGCATCGGCACCCGCAGCAGGTCGCCCTGGGCCGAGGGGTTCAGGCCGAGGTCGCTTTCGCGGATGGCCTTCTCGATCTTCGGGCCCATGCCCTTTTCCCAGGGCTGCACGCTGATCGTGCGTGCGTCCAGCAGGGTCACGTTGGCCACCTGGCTGATCGGCACGTTCGAGCCGTAGTAGTCCACGTGCACCTGGTCCAGGATGCCGGGGTGGGCGCGGCCGGTGCGGATCTTGTGCAGTTCGTTCTTGAACGCCTCGACCGACTTGCCCATCTTCTCGGTCGCGGTTTTCTTGATGTCAGCGATGGTCATGGAGGTCTCGGTCCTTTGCGCGTCAAACGTGCACCAGCGTGCCTTCGTCCTCGCCCAGCACCACGCGCTTCAACGCACCGGGCTTGAAGATGCTGAACACGCGGATCGGCAGCTTCTGGTCGCGGCACAGCGCAAAGGCCGCCGCGTCCATCACCTGCAGGTTTTTCATGATGGCCTCGTCGAAACCGATGCTGGTGTAGCGTGTGGCCGACGGGTCCTTGTTGGGGTCGGCGCTGTAGACGCCGTCGACCTTGGTCGCCTTCAGCACGATCTCGGCACCGATCTCGGCGCCACGCAGCGCCGCGGCGGTGTCGGTGGTGAAGAAGGGGTTGCCGGTGCCGGCGGCGAAGACGACGACCTTGCCTTCTTCGAGGTACTGCAGCGCCTTCGGCCGCACATACGGCTCGACGACCTGCTCGATGTTGATGGCCGACATCACACGTGCCGTCATGCCTTCCTGGCGCATCGTGTCGGCCAGGGCCAGCGCGTTCATCACCGTGGCCAGCATGCCCATGTAGTCGGCGGTGGCGCGGTCCATGCC
>JBASTF010000169.1:0-1724 GCA_049274755.1 Rubrivivax sp.
TGCATGGACCAGGCGTCGCGCAGCAGCCGCGCCAGGTCGACCCGGGTGCGCGTGAACTGCAGCCGGCCGGTCTGTGCGCTGGACAGGTCCAGCAGGTCGTTCACCAGGGCCAGCAGGTGGCGGCCGCTGTCGAGGATGGTGTGCATCCAGGACTGCTGGCGTTGGTTGCCGGCCTGTTCCAGCTGCAGCAGCTGGGCGAAGCCGATGATGGCGTTCATCGGTGTGCGCAGTTCGTGGCTGACACGCGAGAGGAACTCGCTCTGCGTCTTCTGCGCCTGGGCTGCGCGGTCGCGTTCGCGGCGCAGCGCCTCGGCCTGCTTGCGTTCGCTGATGTCGGTGTGGGTGCCGATCATGCGCAGCGGCCGGCCCGCGGTGTCGCGTTCGATGACCATGCCGCGCGACAGCACCCACTTCCAGCGCCCGTCGGCACAGCGGATGCGGTGTTCGTTGACGTAGGCCGGCGCGCGCCCGCTCAGGTGGGTCTCCCGGTCGCGCTGCATCTGCGCACGGTCGTCGGGGTGGGTCAGGCCGTCCAGCGCCTCGGGGCGGTTGCCGTGCAGCTCGGGCGTCAGGCCGTACATCTGCAGCAGCCGTGCCGACACTTCTTCGCGGCCCCGTGCGATGTCCCAGTCCCAGACACCGTCGCCGGCGCTTTCCAGCGCCAGCTTCCAGCGTTCCTCGTTGCCACGCAGCGCGGCCTCGGCGGCCTTGCGTGCGGTGATGTCGATCATCACACCCACACGCACATGGCCGCGCTCGTCGTGCGCCACCGACGAGGAGGCCAGCTGCACCCACTTCTGCGAGCCGTCGGCCAGCACGATGCGGAACTCGGTGTGCGCCGGCTGGCCGCTGAGCCGCGAGGCCTCGGTCTCCAGGCTCACACGCACATGGTCGGCCGGGTGGTCGAAGCGGCGCAGCAGTTCGCCGTCGGCCAGCACGGCCTCGGGTGTCACGCCGAACAGCGCCCGCACGCCGTCGCTGACGAAGGTGAAACGGCGCTGGCCGTCGTGGTCCACACGCAGCCGGTAGACGACACCCGGCACCCGCGCGGCGATCTCGCGCATCTGGTGTTCGCTGCGCTGCATCGCGGCCTCGGACTCGATGCGCGCGGTGACCTCCTCGACCGTGCCTTCGTAGAACAGCACGGCACCCTGGGCATCGCGCACGACGTGGGCGTTTTCGCTGACCCAGATGCGTTCCCGGGTCTTGTAGCGCCGCACCTCGGAAACGAAGGCGCGCACCTGGCCGTCGCGTTCGAGCAGGGTGCTGAACTCGGCGCGGCGCCCGGGTTGCACGTACCACTCGCTGCCGATGTTGCGCACCAGGGCCTGCAGCTCGGTTTCGTCGCTGCAGCCGTTCAGCCGCGCCAGGGCCGGGTTGGCGCGCAGCAGCCGGCCGTCCGGCCACGAGCGGTAGGCACCGATGGGCAGGAAGTCGAACAGCGAGGTGAACGTGGGGTCCGCGTCGGTCGTCGCGGCGGCGGGCTGCATGGCGCAATTGTCGCCTGCGGTGCCGCCTACACTGGTGGCCATCCGTCACGGGCAGGCGGCAAGGAGACAAGAACGATGAGCGGCGGCAACAACGACATTGGCGTCATCGGCCTCGGGGCCATGGGGCGCGGCATGGCGGCGTCGCTGCGGCGGGCCGGGCTGCCGCTGCGGGTGTTCGACATGCGGGCGGACGCGGTGGCCGACTTCGTGCGCGAAGGCGGCACGGGCTGCAGC
>JBASTF010000170.1:0-2046 GCA_049274755.1 Rubrivivax sp.
GCTCATCAGCGTCGTGCTGCCCAGGCTGGCCGCGACGCTGCCGCTGCTGGCCACCGCCGCGGCCACACGCACACGTGCCTGCGTCGTGTCGTAGCGCGCGACGCCGTTTTCTTCGACGAGCAGCAGCGCATTCACCAGCACGCCGCCACTGCCCGGCGTGATGACCAGGGTCGCCGAACGCTGGCTGGGCAGCGACAGCGTCGACAGGTCCAGCCGCAGATCGGTCTTGCTGCCGGCCGCGGTGATGCGCAGCCGGCGTGTGCCGGCATTCACCGTCACATGCGAATTCACGCTGCCGACGGCGGCCGAGGTCTGCATCGCGGTGGAACTGGACAGCGCGTCACCGCTGTCGGTGACGTAGATGTCCAGCGCACCGGCGTCGGTGGCGGTGTTGACGACACGCAGCTTGGTCTTGCCGCTGTCCGGGTCGTCGGTGTTTTCGTCCAGCAGCACGGCCTTCAGGCTGCCGCTGCGGCCGTAGGCCAGCACCGTGTAGTACTTGTCCTTGGTCAGCGCCGGCGTCAGCGTCGCCAGCGCCGTGCTGGAGCCGGTGGCGCGCACCTCGGTGTCGGTGTTTTTCGGGTTGACGTCGCTGTAGGCGGCGCTGCCGCCATAGGCCACCGAGGACTGCTTGGTCTCGTCGTCGACCACCAGGGTCAGGCCGGCATAACCGGTGGTGGCGTTGACCAGGCGCACCCTGGCCTTGGTCGGATCGTCGCCGCCGCCGCAACCGGCCAGCAGGCCCACGCTCGCCAGGCCTGCGGCCAGCCACCCCGTCATCGTGCGCAACAGCATCATCGTCCTCCTTGACAGTCGCGATGATGCCTTGCCCACGTTGCGGCGCTTTGCGCGCCGGTGACGGGGTGTGAAGCCGTTGCGCTCAGGTCGCCGGCTTGTCCGACAGCGCCTTCAGGTTGTCGACCAGCGACTTGTCCATCGGCGCATTGAGGTTGATGCCCTTGGGCGGGATCGGCGACTGGAACCACTTCTTGTACAGGCGCTCGAACTCGCCGCTCTTCATCAGCCCGGCGAGCACACCGTCGACCAGCTGCTTGAAGGCCGGGTCGTCCTTGCGCAGCATGATGGCGTAGGGCTCCACCTGGATGGGCTCGCCGACGACGGCCAGCGACGCCGGGTTCTGGGCGCTGGCGCGCAGGCCGTAGAGCAGGATGTCGTCCATCGCGAACGCAGCGGCGCGGCCGCTTTCCACCAGCAGCGCGGACTCGGCATGGTCCTTGGCGCCGATCAGCTCGATCGGCAGCTTCTGCTCGGTGATGATGCTGCGCATGATGCGGAAGTTCGTCGTGCCGGTGGTCGAGACGACGATCTTGTTGTTCAGGTCCGCCAGCGCCTTCACGCCCGAATCCGACTTCACGAGGAAACGCGTGCCGGTGTAGAAGTAGTTGATGGCGAACGCCACCTGCTTGCCGCGGTCGCTGTTGTTCGTCGTGCTGCCGCACTCGATGTCGATGGTGCCGTTGACGAGCAGCGGAATGCGGTTGGCGCTGGTCACCGGCTGGGTCGTCACCTTCAGGTCGGCGCGGCCGGTGGCCTTTTTCACCTCGTCGACGATCTTGCCGCAGATCTCCCAGCCGAAGCCGACCGGCTGGGCCTTGTCGTCGAGGTAGGAGAAGGGGATGGACGACTCGCGGTAGGCCACCGAGATCGTGCCGCTGGCCTTGACCTTGTCCAGCGTGGCCTGGGCCAGTGCGGCGCTGCTGCCGGCTGCGGCCAGCGCCAGCACGAAGAGGGAACGGGGGGTGATGTGCATGGACTCTCGCTCCGAAGAGGGTGATCGGTGCAGTCCATGCTAACAAGAAGAGTGCCGGCCCGGGCCGGCATCCACTCAGGCGTGCTGCGTCGCGGCGGCGCGCGCCAGCTGCGCTTCGCTGGGCTGGCTGGTGGCCAGGCCGTTGACGCTGGCCAGCATCATCACGGTGAAAAACGCAGCGGAGGCCAGGGCGTAGAGGCGGGGGGCGATGCGGGTGTTCATGGTCTTCGTCCTTGGGCTGTGGGTCTGTCGATGGCTGCACTGTAGGCAGCCAC
>JBASTF010000171.1:0-3413 GCA_049274755.1 Rubrivivax sp.
GGTGGCAGCAGCCGCGGCCACGACAAACCGCCGCCGCTGCCGCTGGACGGCGCCGCCACCGAACGTTTTGCGGCGCTGAAGGCCTGGCGCGCCGAGATCGCGCGCGAACACAACCTGCCGGCCTACATCGTGTTCCACGACGCCACGCTGGCCGAGATGGCACGCGAGCAGCCGGCGACACTGGACGCGCTGGCCGGCATCAGCGGCGTCGGCACGAAGAAGCTGGAAGCCTACGGGCGCGAGATCCTGCGTGTGCTCGAAGCCGCGGCCTGAGCCACGAAGCGCACGGCGACCCCGGGCAAGGCACGGGTCACGGCGGCGGTGAGGCTGACGCTGGGCGGGTCGTCGTCACCATCGCCGAAGCCGGTGTAGACACCACCGCCGCAGCCGGCCAGGGCCACGGCGCCCGAAATTCCGGCTCTCGCTATGATGGCCGGTTGACTTCCGCACGCTCCATGCCCGCCGCCGACCCCGCCAGCCACGAACCGCCTCTGCTGAAGGTGCGTGGCGCCCGCACGCACAACCTGAAGAACGTCGACCTCGACATCCCGAAACATGCGCTGGTGGTGATCACCGGCCTGTCGGGCTCGGGCAAATCCAGCCTGGCCTTCGACACGCTGTATGCCGAAGGCCAGCGGCGTTATGTGGAAAGCCTCAGCGCCTATGCGCGGCAGTTCCTGCAGCTGATGGACAAGCCCGACGTCGATGTCATCGAGGGCCTGTCGCCGGCCATCAGCATCGAGCAGAAAGCCACCAGCCACAACCCGCGCTCCACCGTCGGCACCATCACCGAGATCCACGACTACCTGCGCCTGCTCTACGCCCGCGCCGGCACGCCCTACTGCCCCGACCACAACCTGCCGCTGCAGGCACAGAGCGTCAGCCAGATGGTCGACGCGGTGCTGGCCCTGCCCGAAGGCACGAAGCTGATGGTGCTGGCGCCGGTGGTGCGCGACCGCAAGGGCGAGTTCGTCGAGCTGTTCGACGACATGCGGGCACGCGGGTATGTGCGTTTCCGCATCGCCGGCCAGGTCGTCGAGGCCGACGACCTGCCGAAGCTGAAGAAGGCCGACAAACACGACATCGACGTCGTCATCGACCGCCTGAAGACACAGCCGGACATGAAACAGCGTCTGGCCGAGAGCTTCGAGGCCGCACTGCGCATCGCCGACGGCCGCGCCATCGCGCTGGAGATCGACAGCGGCCAGGAGCACCTGTTCAGCAGCAAGTTCGGCTGCCCGATCTGCAGCTACTCGCTGCCGGAACTGGAACCGCGGCTGTTTTCCTTCAACTCGCCGGTGGGTGCCTGCCCGTCCTGCGACGGCCTGGGCCAGGTGACGGTGATCGACCCCGAGCGTGTTGTCGCCTTCCCCAGCCTGAGCCTGGCCGCCGGCGCCGTGAAGGGCTGGGACAAGCGCAACGGCTACACCTTCAGCCTGCTGGAGAGTGTGGCGCGCCACTACGGCTTCGACATCGACACCGCGTTCGAGAGCTTGCCGAAAAAGGCCCAGCGTGCGCTGCTGTACGGCTCGGGCGAGGAGAACATCGAATTTGTCTACCAGGCCGAAGGGGCGAAGGGCCGGCAGAAACTGGTGAAACGCTCGCACCCCTTCGAAGGCATCGTGCCGAACTTCGAGCGCCGTTTCCGCGAAACCGATTCGGTGGCCGTGCGCGAGGAACTGGCGCGCTACCAGGCCGCCAAGCCCTGCCCGGCCTGTGAAGGCACCAGGCTGCGGCGCGAGGCGCGCCATGTGTTCCTGCGCCACGCCGGCGGCGACGACGAAGCGGCGAAGAAGGGCCGGCCGATCTACGACGTCGAGCACATCACGCTGGCCGAGGGCCTGGCCTACTTCAACGGCCTGCAGCTCGAAGGCAACAAGGCCGAGATCGCCGACAAGATCGTGCGCGAGATCCGCAGCCGGCTGCGTTTCCTCAACGATGTCGGCCTCACCTACCTGAGCCTGGACCGCGGCGCCGACACGCTCTCGGGCGGCGAAGCCCAGCGCATCCGCCTGGCCAGCCAGATCGGCAGTGGCCTCTCGGGTGTGATGTACGTGCTGGACGAACCCAGCATCGGCTTGCACCAGCGTGACAACGAACGCCTGATCGGCACGCTGCAGCATCTGCGCGACCTGGGCAACAGCGTGCTCGTCGTCGAACACGACGAGGACATGATCCGCGCCGCCGACCACGTGGTGGACATGGGCCCCGGCGCCGGCGTGCATGGTGGGCGTGTCATCGCCCAGGGCACACCGGCCGAGGTGGCGGCCAACGGCGACTCGTTGACCGGCAGGTACCTGGCGCAGACACTGCGCATCGCCGTGCCCAAGCGCCGGCGTGCCGCCAACGGCTTCGGCGCCGCGCCCTTTGTGCTCGGCATCGTCGGTGCACGCGGCAACAACCTGAAAAGCGTCAGCATCGACATCCCGGTCGGCTTGTTCACCTGCGTCACCGGCGTCAGCGGCTCGGGCAAGAGCACCCTGGTCAACGACACGCTGTACGCAGCCGTGGCGAAGAAGCTGTACCAGAGCCATGCCGAGCCGGCGCCGCACGAGCGCATCGACGGGCTGGACGCGCTCGACAAGGTCATCAACGTCGACCAGAGCCCGATCGGCCGCACGCCGCGCTCGAACCCCGCCACCTACACCGGGCTGTTCACGCCGATCCGCGAGTTGTTCGCCGAAGTGCCGGCGGCGCGTGAACGCGGCTACGGCGCCGGACGCTTCAGCTTCAACGTCGCCGGCGGGCGCTGCGAGGCCTGCGAAGGCGACGGTGTCATCAAGGTCGAGATGCACTTCCTGCCCGACGTCTATGTGCCCTGCGACGTCTGCCACGGCGCACGCTACAACCGCGAGACGCTGGAGATCCAGTACAAGGGCAGGAACATCCGCGAGGTGCTGGAGCTGACGGTGGAAGACGCACACGCGTTTTTCAGCGCCGTGCCCACCATCGCGCGCAAGCTGCAGACCCTGCTCGACGTGGGCCTGGGCTACATCCGCCTGGGCCAGGCGGCGACGACACTGTCGGGCGGCGAAGCCCAGCGCGTGAAACTGGCGCTGGAGCTGAGCAAACGCGACACCGGCCGCACGCTCTACATCCTGGACGAGCCCACCACCGGCCTGCACTTCGCCGACATCGAGCTGCTGCTGAAGGTGCTGCACCAGCTGCGCGACGCCGGCAACACCATCGTCGTCATCGAGCACAACCTCGACGTCATCAAGACCGCCGACTGGCTGATCGACATGGGGCCCGAAGGCGGCAGCGGCGGTGGCCGCGTGCTGCTGGCCGGCACGCCGGAAGAGGTGGCCGCCTTCGACGGCAGCCACACGGGGCGTTTCCTGAAGCCGCTGCTGCTGGCTTAGACCTTGCCGCTGCGCCGGCGCCAGGCCAGCGCCGCCAGGCCGGCCAGCAGC
>JBASTF010000172.1:0-3330 GCA_049274755.1 Rubrivivax sp.
GGCGCAACGCGTTCGACGCAGATACTGGACCGAGGAGCTTGCGGTCGTCGCGATGCTGCGCGTGCTGACCTCGGCGCCGCTGAGCCCGGTGCAGCGTGTGCGCGCCAGCCTGGCCGGCTTCGACGAAGTGCTGGCCAAGCCGGTGAGCCGCGGCAACGTAGCGCGTGTGCTCGACGCACGCGGCATCGTGCTGCCGTCCGACGCCCGACGCGGCGGAACTGAGCGCTGATCACCCCCAATTCCAAGCTGACGCGAAACTGACAGCGGCGTACAGTGCAGTGCAGCAATTGCATTGCCGGAGGCCGCGATGAACCTGCGCCAGATGACGAACCTGAAGCGGTGGTTCGTCGCCCACAGCGACGAGGCGCCGCTCGAACTCCACACCTGGGACGCCGTGGTCACGCTGTGGCTGCTGGCCATCATGGGCGTGCCGCCGCTGCTGCTGCTGCACCTGCAATGGGCCGTGCCGCTGTGCCTGCCGCTGTTTTTCGCGCCGCCCGGCTACGTGGCGCTGCGCCAGCGGCTGCACCGCCGCGGCACGCTGCGTTGCGACTGGCTGCCGGCGCTGGGCTGAGGCCGAGCGCCGGCGCAGCGTCTAGAAGGTGTTGCAGCCCTTCACGCTGCCACCCTGCAAACCACGCTTGAACCACTCCACCCGCTGCGCGCTGCTGCCGTGGGTGAAACTCTCCGGGCGCACGGCGCCGCCGGCCTTGCGCTGCAAGCTGTCGTCGCCGATCTGCGAGGCGGCATTCAGCGCTTCCTCGACGTCGCCCTGCTCCAGCCAGCCCTTGCCCTGCTGCGAGTGGCGGGCCCAGACACCGGCCAGGCAGTCGGCCTGCAGTTCGACACGCACCGAGAGTGCGTTCATCTGCGTCTCGCTGACCTTGCCGCGCCGCGCCTCCACCTTGGCGCTCACGCCAAGCAGGTTCTGCACATGGTGGCCGACCTCGTGTGCAATGACGTAGGCCTGGGCGAAATCACCCGGCGCGCCGAGGCGGCTGCGCAAGGTGTCGAAAAAACCCAGGTCGATGTAGACCTTGCGGTCGCCCGGGCAGTAGAACGGCCCCGTCGCCGCTTCGCCGCGGCCGCAGGCCGTGGGTGTGCTGCCGCGGAACAGCACCAGCTTGGGCTGTTCGTAGCGTCCACCGCCGGCCTGGAAGATCGTGCCCCAGATGTCTTCGGTGTCGGCGAGCACGGTGGAGACGAACATCGCCGAGCGGTCCTGCGCCGGGGGTTTGTGCGCCGGCGCCTGCTGCTGCACCGGCACCGGCGCGCCCCCGCCGCCCGACAGCAGGCCCAGCACCGTCAGCGGGTTGATGCCGAAGATCCAGCCGGCCACCAGGGCCACGGCCACCGTGCCCAGGCCGAGACCACGGCCACCGATGCGCGGGCCGAAACCACCGCCGCCGCCACCTCCACCGCCGTCGTCGCGCCTGTCCTCGACGTTGTCGCTCTGGCGCTGGCCTTCCCACTTCATCGGCGGCCTCCGGACTGCAGGTTCAGGTCTTGGGCAGGGTCACGCCGCGCTGGCCCTGGTACTTGCCGCCGCGGTCTTTGTAGCTTGTCTCGCAGACCTCGTCGCTCTCGAAGAACAGCACCTGGGCGCAACCTTCGCCAGCGTAGATCTTGGCCGGCAGCGGCGTCGTGTTGCTGAACTCCAGCGTCACATAGCCCTCCCATTCGGGTTCGAAGGGCGTGACGTTGACGATGATGCCGCAGCGTGCATAGGTGCTCTTGCCCAGGCAGATCGTCAGCACGTTGCGCGGGATGCGGAAGTACTCGACGGTGCGCGCCAGCGCAAAGCTGTTCGGCGGGATGATGCAGACCTCGGCATTGATGTCGACGAAGCTCTTTTCGTCGAAGTTCTTCGGGTCCACCACGGTGCTGTGGATGTTGGTGAAGACCTTGAACTCCGGCGCGCAGCGGATGTCATAGCCATAGCTGCTGGTGCCGTAGCTGACGATGCGGTGGCCGTCGGGCGCGTTGCGCACCTGGCCGGGTTCAAACGGCTCGATCATGCCGTGCTGTTCGGCCATGCGGCGGATCCAGCGGTCGCTCTTGATGCTCATGGCCCGATTCTAGGAGCGCGCAGTAACATGCCGCCGAAGGAGACAAACACGATGGCCTCACCCTTCCGCCCCGCCTTCGAGTTGCTGGCGCAGTACGCCGAGTACCACCGCGACCGCCGCAACATCCTGACCCACTTCATCGGCGTGCCGATGATCGTCTTCGGCATCGGCGTGCTGCTGGCGCGCACCGGCTGGCCGCTGGGCGGCCTGCTGCTGACACCGGCCTGGATCGTCTTTGCGCTGGCCGCCGCCTGGTACCTGACACGCGGCGAGTTCGGCCTCGCGCTGGCCACGACGCTGGGCGTGGGCCTGCTGATCGCGGCGGCGCACCAGGTCTCGGGCGGCAGCACGGCCCAGTGGCTGAGCTGGGGCCTGGGTTTCTTCGTCGTCGGCTGGATCATCCAGTTCATCGGCCACTACTACGAAGGGCGCAAACCGGCGTTTGCCGACGACATCGTCGGCCTGCTGGTCGGCCCCGAGTTCGTCGTCATGGAACTGCTGGCCCTGCTGGGCCTGTTCAAGAGCTTGATCGCCCGCATTGAAAGCCGTGTCGGCCCGACGCTGATCCGCGACCTCGCCCACCCCGCCACCTGATGCCGGCAGCCCCCGGCCCGCTGCGCGTGATGGGCGCGGGCACGATCGGCTGTTATGTCGGCGGCTGCCTGCAGGCGGCCGGTGTCGACGTGCAGTTCATCGGCCGCCCGCGTGTGCTGGACGCCTTGCGCCGCCACGGCCTGCGGCTGACCGACCTGGACGGCCGCGACACGACGCTGCCACCCGCCACGCTGCAACTGCACGACACGCCGCCGCCCACGCCGGCGCTGACGCTGCTGTGCGTGAAAAGCGGCGCCACCGCCGACGCAGCGCGCCAGTTGCCGGTCGGCAGCACGGTGCTGTCGCTGCAGAACGGCGTCTCGAATGCCGAGGTGGCGGCAACCGTGGCACCGGGCCTCGGCGTCATCGCCGGCATGGTGCCGTTCAACGTTGCCGAACTGGCGCCTGGCCACTTCCACCGCGGCACGGCCGGCGAACTGGCGGCGCAAGCCCACCCGGCGCTGGAACCCTGGGCCGCGGCCTTCGCTGCCGCCGGCCTGCCGCTGCGCCGCCATGCCGACCTGCGGCCCATCCAGTGGGGCAAGCTGCTGCTGAACCTGAACAACCCGGTGAATGCACTCTCAGGCCTGCAGCTGCGCGCCGAACTGCTGGACCGCGACTGCCGCCTGGTCCTGGCCGCGCTGCAGCGCGAGGCGCTGGCCGTGCT
>JBASTF010000173.1:0-7980 GCA_049274755.1 Rubrivivax sp.
GCCTGCAGCCCCGTTGCGCGCCCACCACGTGGGCCATGGGCAATGCACATCCGCGCCTGTTGCGCCACCCTGGCAAACGCCTATGCCAGCGATGAGCGGGCCTCGGGCGTTCGCGCCAGTTTCAGCAGCAGCTCCCGCAGCATCGCCTGCTCGGCCGGCGACAAACGCTGCAGCAGTTCGGCTTCGCTGTGCATCGACTGCGCATGGGCCTGCTGCGCCAGCGCCAGGCCGGCCCCGGTCAGCAGCACCTGCAGGCCACGGCCGTCGGTGCTGCTGCGGCGGCGTTCGACGAGGCCACGCGCCGCGAGTTTGTCCACCAGGGCCGTGACATTGGGCGCCGGCATGTCCAGTGTGCGCGCCAGCTGCTTCGGCGACGCACTGCCGTTTTTCAGCAGCAGCATCAGCAGCGTGAACTCCACGGTGCGCAGGTCGAAGGGCCCGCCCAGGCTGTGCTGGAAGGCGCGGCGTGTGTGCACCGCCGCCATCGCCACCAGGTAACCCATCAGGTGGCTGACCTGGCCGGTGTCCAACCCGTCGTTCATGCGCCGGTCTTGCGCGCTGCGCCGAGGTAGGTGTCGACGACACGCGGGTCGCCGGCCAGCTGCTGCGCCGGGCCATGCAGCGCGATGGCGCCGGTTTCCAGCACATACCCATGGTCGGCCACGTCCAGCGCCGCACGTGCGTTCTGCTCGACGAGCAGGATGCTGGTGCCCGATTCGCGCAGGCGCTCGATGATGCGGAAGATCTCGCGCACGATCAGCGGCGCCAGGCCCAGGCTGGGTTCGTCCAGCATCAGCAGCTTGGGGCCGGACATCAATGCACGGCCCACGGCCAGCATCTGGCGTTCGCCGCCGCTCAGCGTGCCGGCCAGCTGCACACGCCGTTCCTTCAGTCGTGGGAACAGTTCGTAGACGCGCTCCAGCCCGCCGCGCCAGTCCGGCACACGCTGGCGCATCGCGCGGTAGCCGCCCAGCACCAGGTTGTCTTCCACCGGCATCGTGCCGAAGAGCTCGCGCTTCTCCGGCACCAGGGCCAGGCCCAGCATCACACGTTCTTCCAGCGTCACATCGGCAAGGTCGGTGCCGTCGAACACAACCTGGCCACGCGACGGCAGCACGGCCATCAGCGCATTCAGCGTCGTGCTCTTGCCGGCGCCGTTGGGGCCGATGATGGTGACGACCTGGCCCTTGGCGAGCTGGAAGTCCAGGCCGGTCAGCACCTCGGCGCGGCCGTAGCCGGCATGCAGACCCTTCACGTCGAGCAATGGCGTCGTCATCTCAATGCTCCGTGCCGAGGTAGGCGGCACGCACCACCGGGCTGGCCTGCACCTCGGCCGGTGTGCCTTCGATCAGGCGTGTGCCGAACTCCATCACGACGATGCGGTCGGTGAGGCCCATCACGAAGTCCATGTCGTGTTCGACCAGCAGGATGCTCAGGCCCTCGGCCTTCAGCTGGCGCAGCACGTCGGCCAGCGACTGCTTTTCCTTGTGGCGCAGGCCGGCCGCGGGTTCGTCCAGCAGCAGCAGCGCGGGGTCGGTGGCCAGCGCGCGGGCGATCTCCATCAGCCGCTGCGGGCCCAGCGCCAGGTTGCCGGCCAGTTCGTGCATCTTGTCGGCCATGCCGATGCGCGCCAGCTGGCGCTCGGCTTCGGCGAACAGGCGTTGTTCCTCGCGGCGGTCCAGCCGCAGCATGGCCTGCAGTGCGCCGCTCTTGCTGCGCAGGTAGCCGCCGAGCGCGACGTTTTCCAGCACCGTCATCTCCGGAATCATCTTCACGTGCTGGAAGGTGCGCGAGATGCCGCGGCGCGCAATCTGCCGCGACGGCAGGCCGCCGATGGCCTCGCCGCGGAACAGCACCTGGCCGGCGCTGAGCGGCAGCACGCCGGTGACGAGGTTGAAGGTGGTGCTCTTGCCGGCGCCGTTGGGCCCGATGAGGCCGACGATGTCACCGCCGCGGATCTGGAAGCTGACGTCGTTGACGGCCACCAGCCCGCCGAAGGTCTTGCGCACCGCCTGCACGTCGAGCAGGGCTTCGCCCCTGGCCGGCTTCTCGCGCGCCGGCAGCGCTTCGGCACCGTCCCAGTCGCGTGGGCGCTGCAGCGGCGGGAACCAGCGGGCGACGAAGGTCCACAAGCCGTCGGGCGCGTACTTCAGCACGACGACGAGCACGATGCCGAAGACGATGACCTCGAAGCTGCCGCTGGTGCCGATGAGCTTGGGCAGCAGCACCTGCAGCTGGTCGTCGACCAGGCGCACGACGGCCGAACCGAGGAAGGCGCCCCAGACCTGGCCGACACCGCCCAGCACCGCCATGAACAGGTACTCGATGCCCTTGTTCAGCGAAAACGGCGAGGGGTTCACGGTGCGCTGGAAATGCGCAAACAGCCAGCCCGAGATCGCGGCCAGCACGGCGGCGATGACAAACACCGTGAGCTTGTAGCGGAAGGTCGAGATGCCCATGGCCTCGGCCATCGTCGAGCCGCTTTTCAGCGCCCGGATGGCACGGCCGGCCCGTGAGTCGAGCAGCCGCGTCACGGCCAGCGACGCAGCCAGCGCGATGACCCAGATCAGCCCGTGCAGGCCGCGCCCGGTGCCCAGGTCCCAGCCGAACAGCGTGATCGTCGGCACACCGAGCAGGCCGTCGTACTTGCCCAGCCACTCCATGTTGCCCATCAGGTAGTACAGCGCCAGGCCCCAGGCGATGGTGGCCAGCGGCAGGTAGTGCCCCGACATGCGCAGCGTGATCGCGCCGACGACCAGGGCCGCCAGCACGGCCAGCGCAATGCCCACCCACAGCGTCAGCCACGGTGAGACGCCGGCCTTGGTTGCCAGGTAGGCCGCGGCATAAGCGCCGACGCCGACAAAGGCCGCCTGCCCGAAGGAGGTGAGCCCGGCCACGCCGGTGAGCAGCACCAGGCCCAGCGAGACGATGGCGTAGAGGCCGATGTAGTTGCTCTGCGTGATCCAGAAGTCCGGCACCGGCAGCAGCGGCAGCAGCAGCATCACCGCGGCGAACGCGGGGAAAGCAAAACGCCGCATCTCAGTGCTCCTCGCCGTGCGGGTCACGCAGCGAACGCCACAGCAGCACCGGCAGGATGGACGCAAAGACGATCACTTCCTTGAAGGCGCTGGCCCAGAACGAGCCGAAGCTCTCCAGCAGGCCCACGCCCAGCGCACCCACCAGGGCCAGCGGATAGCTCGACAGGCCGGCGAACACCGCAGCGACAAAACCTTTCAGGCCGATGAGGAAGCCGCTGTCGTAGAACACCGTCGTCGTCGGCCCGATCAGCAGGCCCGACAGCGCGCCGATGAAGGCCGCCATCGTGAAGCTCAGGCGCCCGGCGCCGGCGCTGCTGATGCCCATCAGCCGCGCACCCAGCCGGTTCACGGCCGTTGCGCGCAAGGCCTTGCCGGCCAGGCTGCGTTCGAAGAACAGCCACAGCGAGACGATGAGCGCCAGCGACGCGACGAAGATGATCAGCGTCTGCCCCGTCAGCGACACCGGGCCGAGGTTGAAGCGCTGGTCCCAGAAACTCGGGTTGCGGAAGCCTTCGGCGCCGAAGAAAAACAGGCCCAGGCCGACCAGCGCGAAGTGCACGCCGACCGACACGATCAGCAGCACCAACACGCTGGCATCGGCCAGCGACTCGTAGGCCAGGCGGTAGATCAGCGTGCCGAAGGGCGTCACCAGGGCCAGCGTCAGCGCCGCCTGGGCCAGCAGCGGCAGGTTCTTGCCGGCCGCCCACCAGCCCAGCAAGGCCACGGCCACCGGAAACGCCAGCGTCGACAAGGCCTGCTTCGCCAGCCGCGCCGCCGGCAGCTTCTGGCGCAGGCCCTTGACGAGGTCGCCGATGGCCACGGCCGCGGCCAGGATCAGCAGGAACCACACGGTGCCCGGCACTTTGCCGGCCTGGAACAGCGCCAGCGTCAGCGCCCCGAAGGCGACGAACTCGCCCTGGGGGATGAAGATGACACGGGTGACCGCGAAGACGAGCACGGTCGCCAGCGCGAGCAGTGCATAGATGGCGCCGTTCGTGGCGCCGTCCAGCGCCAGGATGCTGGCGATCGTGAAGTCCATGGCTGAATCAGTTGCGGCAGTTGGTCGGGGCTCTCGGGCCGATCCGGGTTCCCCGGTCGGTCCGAGCTCCCCCTCGGGGGGGCGACGCCGTACCCGGCGTCTTGGGGGTCGTCACTTCTCCACCACGAACTTCCCGTCCGCCACCTTCAGCATCACGCCCGTTTCGTTCGTGTAGCCCCAGTGGTCGGTGGCGCTCCAGTTCATCACGCCGTGGCTGAACACCGTGCGGCCCATGGTTTCCATCGCATCCTTCAGCGCGGCGCGGAACTCCGGCGTGCCCGGCTTGCCCTTTTTCATCGCCACCGGAATGATCTTCTCCAGCACGATTTGCGCGTCGTAGGCATGGCCGGCAAACTGGTTGCGGCTGTTCGGGCCCACGGCCTTTTCGTACTTGGTGACGAAGTCGATCGCCAGCTTCTTCGACGGGTGGGCGTCGGGCAGCTGCTCGGCGATGACGGCCGGGCCGGAGACGACGTAGGAACCTTCGACGTCCTTGCCGCCGATGCGCACCAGGTCGGGCGTGGCCGCGGCGTGGGTCTGGTAGATCTTGCCCTTGTAGCCACGTTCGACGATGGCCTTGTGCGGCATCGCGGCGCCCGAACCCGAGGCAACGACGAGGATGGCGTCGGGGTTGGCCGAGCTGAGTTTCAGCGCCTGCGGCGTGACGCTGGTGTCGGCACGTGCAAAGCGCTCGGTGGCGACGACCTTGATGCCGTTCTTCTCGCCTTCGGCGGTGATGGCCTTCAGCCAGAGTTCACCGTAGGCGTCGGTGTAGCCCAGGAAGCCGACGGTCTTCACGCCCAGCTTCTTCATGTGCGCGACCATCGCAAACGCCATCACGTCGTTGCTCTGCGGCAGGCGGAACAGCCAGCCGTCCTGCCCCGGCGGCGAGCCCACCGGGCTGGCGGCCAGCTGCACGGTCTTGGCTTCGGCGGCCACCGGCGTCATCGCAGCGGCCACCGGCGTCAGGCAGGAGCCGATGATGAGGTCGACCTTGTCTTCGGTGACGAAGCGGCGTGCGTTGCTGGTGCCCTTGCCGGGGTCGCTGGCGTCGTCGAGGATGATGAGGTTGACCTTCTCGCCGGCGATCTTCTCGGGCCAGAGCTTGAAGTAGTTGTTCATCGGAATGCCCAGGCCGGAGCCGGGGCCGGTCAGCGACAGGCTGACGCCGACGTTGATGTCGGCCCAGGCCGGGGCAGCCAGCAGCAGCGCGGTGGCCGCGGCCACCAGGGTCTTGATCGTGGTTTTCATCGTGTCTCCTTCTGGGGGCGGTTAACGCGGCGCCATGCGCAAGGCGCCGTCGAGGCGGATCACCTCGCCGTTGAGGTGGGTGTTGGTGACGATGTGCGCGGCCAGGGCCGCGAATTCCTGCGGCTGGCCCAGCCGCTTCGGGAACGGGATGCTGGTGGCCAGCGACTGCTGCACCTCGGGCGGCAGCTGGGCCATCAGCGGCGTCAGGAACAGGCCGGGCGCGACGGTGACCACACGCACGCCCCATTGCGCCAGGTCGCGCGCCAGCGGCAGCGTCATGCCGACGAGGCCGCCCTTGCTGGCCGAATAGGCTTCCTGCCCGACCTGGCCGTCGAAGGCCGCGCCCGAGGCGGTGCACAGCATCACGCCGCGTTCCTCGTCGGCCAGCGGCGCCAGCTTCGCGATGCGCGCGGCGGCCAGGCGGATGACGTTGTAGGTGCCGATCAGGTTGACGCGGATGACACGCTCGAAGTCCTCCAGCGGCGCCGGCGAGCCGTCTTTCTGGATCACACGTTTGGCGGTGCCGATGCCGGCGATGTTCATCACGATGCGCGGCGCGCTGCCGAAGGTGGCTTCGGTGGCGTCCAGCGCCGCCGTGACCGAGGCGCTGTCGGTGATGTCGCAGCGGCTGGCCCATGCACGGCCCTGGCCGATCCCGGCCGCCACACGCTGGGCGCCGGCTTCGTTGACGTCGAGCACCGCGACCCTGGCACCCAGGCGCGCCAGCTCGCGCGCCACGGCTTCGCCCAGGCCCGAGCCGCCGCCGGTGACCAGGGCCACCTGTCCGTCGATGATCATGCGCGTGCCCCTTGCGGAAGAAAGATCTCGGCGTCGGGCTGCTCGGCATACAGCCGTTCGACGAGTGCAGCGCGGTGCTGCAGCACCGCACGCTGGTTGATCGAGCCCTTGTCGGTGACCTCGCCGCGGTCGATGTGCGGCGGCTCCACCAGCAGCAGCGCACGCGCCGGGCGGTTGGCGCTGCCTGTGCCTTCGGCCCACAGGCGGTTCAGCAAGGCCTGGAAGAAGCTGCGCACCGGGGCTGCGGCCAGCACCTCGGCGGTGCCCATGTCGCCAGGCAGGCCGAACTTGCGGCGCGCGTCGTCGACGCGCGGAAAGACCAGCAGGCCCAGGTCGTCGCGGTTCAGGCCGGCGACCACCACGTCCTGCACCAGCGGGTCGCCGGCCAGGATGATCTTCGCACGCAGCGGGCCGACGCTGACGAAGGTGCCGGTGCTGAGCTTGAAGTCCTCGGCGATGCGGCCGTCGAAGACCAGACCTTGTGTGGCGTCCGCTGCGTCCAGCTGCGTCACGGCGTCGCCGGTGCAGTAGAAACCTTCGTCGTCCAGTGCCGCCGCGGTTTCGACCGGCGCACGCCAGTAACCCGGCATCACGTTGGGGCCGCGGAAGCGGATCTCGGTCTTGCCGCTGCCTTCGGCGTTCGGCACCAGCTTCACCTCCACACCCGGGGCCGGCAGGCCGATGTGGCCCGAGCGCACGTCGGTGCCGACGGCGAAGGTGCAGCTGGGTGCCGTCTCGGTCATGCCCAGGCCGGTGAAGACGCAGATGCGTTCGCCGATCTCGGCTTCGGCATGGCGGTCCAGGTGGTCCCAGACGGCCTGGCTCAGGCCCGCACCGGCGAACATGAAGGCCTTCACACGCGAAAACAGGTTCTTGCGCAGCGCCACGTCGTGGTCCATCGCACGGGCGATCTCCTCGAAGCCCTTGGGCACGTTGAAGTAGATCGTCGGCGCGATCTCGCGCAGGTTGGCCAGCGTCGCGGCGATGCCCTTGGCCGTGGGCTTGCCTTCGTCGATGTACAGCGAACCGCCGTTGTACAGCGCGATGCCGACGTTGTGGTTGCCGCCGAAGGTGTGGTTCCAGGGCAGCCAGTCCACCAGCACCGGCGGCTCGTCCTGCAGGAAGGCAAAACACTGGCGGATCATCTGCAGGTTGCTGCACAGCATGCGCTGCGTGTTGACCACGCCCTTGGGCTGCTTCGTCGAGCCCGATGTGAACAGGAACTTGGCGATCGTGTCCGGCCCGGTGGCGGCATGGGCCGCAGCTTCTTCTGCACCCGGTTCGGTGGCCAGCAGCGATGCGAAGCTGGTCGTCGCGCGGCCGTCGAGCTGGCCGCTGCCCAGCACCACGTCCACGTCGCCCGGCACGCAGGCCGCGATGGCACGTGCAAACGGCGCCGCATGGCCGACAAACACCAGGCCCGGCGTCAGTGTGCCCAGGATGTGCTTGAGCTTGGCGAAGTCCTGCGACAGCGTGCTGTAGGCGGCCGAGATCGGCGCATACGGCACACCCACCCATTGCGCGGCGAAAGCCAGCGTCAGGTGGTCGAGCTCGTTGTCGGAAAGGATGGCGATGGGCCGCTCGGCCGAGAGCCCGCGTGTGGCCAGCGCCTGGCCGACACGGCGCGCACGCTGCAGCATCTGCGCGTAGCTGATCCTGATCCAGGCGCCGTCGGCACCGCGCTGCGCCACCAGCACGCGGTCGGGCGTGGCCGCGGCATGTTCGGCCAGCTTGTCCATCAGCCGCGCCGGGTAGGCCCCCAGCGCCTCGGTGGAGCGCAGCACCTGCGTGCCGTCGGGCCGCTGCTCGGCGCTGGCGGCCACGCAGCCGCCGACACGCACGTCGCGGTAGCGG
>JBASTF010000174.1:0-1724 GCA_049274755.1 Rubrivivax sp.
CCGGTGCGCTGCGCGATGCGGCGCGCGGCGATGCCGCGGTCGACAGCCTGATGCTCACCGCCGCGCAGCTGGCGCGCCGGGCCTGGGAACGTGCCGGCACCTGGGTGCATGTCGAACGCGCCGACTACGTCCTGGCGCTGTGCCTGGTGGCACTGGGCCAGGGCGCGGCGGCCGTCGCCAGCGCACAGGCCTGCCTGGCCCGCTGCGAGGCCGAAGACCCAGACGATGCCTGCGAGCTGTTCTTCGCGCACGCGTGCAATGTGCAGGCGCAGCACAGCGCCGGTGACATGGCAGCGGCAGCCCGGCACCGTGCGCAGATGGTGGCGCTGCTGGCACGCATTCAGGACGGCGGCATGCGCCAGTCCTGCGAGCAAACGCTGGCCGGGACGCCGCAATGAAAAAGGCCAGCAGCTGCTGGCCTTCTTGAACAACCTGCAGGCCACCGGGGCCTGCAAGGTCGGGCTTCACTTCAGGTGGCTGGAGATCAGCTTGGTCATCTCGAACATCGAGACCTGGGCCTTCTGGAAGATCTCCTTCAGCTTGGCGTCGGCGTTGATCATGGTCTTCTTCGCCTTGTCCTGCAGGCCGTTCTTCTTGATGTATTCCCAGACCTTCTTCGTGACCTCGGTGCGCGGCAGGGCCTTGTCGCCGATGACGGCGGCCAGCGCGGCGCTGGGCGTCATCGCCTTCATGAAGGCGGCGCTGGGGGTGCGCTTCTTCGCCGGGGCCTTCTTGGCCACCGCCTTCTTTGCCGGGGCAGCCTTCTTCGCCGGTGCTGCCTTCTTCGCCGGGGCCTTGGCCGGAGCGGCCTTCTTCGCCGGGGCCTTCTTCGCGGGGGCCTTCTTCGCCGCCGCCTTCTTCGCAGTTGCCATGTGGAATTTCTCCGTCAGATGTTGGTCGGATGCCGGCGTCGCGCGTTGTCTCGATGGGACTTCGTCTGCATGGAACCGCCCGCAGGCGCGATGGTAATGCCTGTACGAGGGAGAGAGAAGCGGTTTTCATAGGTGAATTGGCGTGTTTGCCACGCTCCGCGCCCGGCAAGGGCTGCTTCGACGGCCTTGGCGGCGCCGAAGACAGCGGCATCGCGCCCACCACCTGTTGCCATGGCCGTGCAGCCCCCGGGTATGCTCGGGCCCATGAAGATGCTCGTGCGCTGGTTCCTGCTGGCTGCTGCGCTGCTGCTGGTGGCCCATCTCTACAGCGGTGTCACGGTGGCCAGCTTCACGTCGGCCTTGATCGCGGCCTTGGTGCTGGGGCTGTTCAACACGCTGGTGCGGCCGCTGCTGGTGCTGCTGACGCTGCCGGTGACGCTGCTGACCCTGGGCCTGTTCCTCTTCGTCATCAACGCGCTGATGTTCTGGGCCGCAGCCTCGGTGCTGGACGGCTTCGGCGTCGCCGGCTTCGGCGCGGCGCTGATCGGCTCGCTGATCTACAGCCTGTGCGGCATGGTCATCGACGCCGCGATGGAAGCCTTGTTCAGCCGCAGCAGCGCGGCCTGACGCGCGGCGGCTGCCGCCTCATTGCGGCGGGCCGTCGCCACCGCGGGCTTCGATGGCCAACTGGCGGCGCTGGCCCTGCAGTTCACGCAGGCGCGCGTCGATGACCGAGGCTTCGATGAAGTCCTGGCCGCTGGCATGGCGCGCCGCTTCCTGGCCGGCGCGCAGGCGGTCGATGGCGCCGACGAGGTCCCCCACCGCGGCCCGCGTCTCGGCCTGCGCACGCAG
>JBASTF010000175.1:0-3301 GCA_049274755.1 Rubrivivax sp.
GGTCAGCGGCGAGGTCGGCCGCGGCAGCTTCGTGCGCGAAACGGCGCTGCCACGTGGCCTGGGTGTGGACCAGCAGGCGGTGGCGGCGGGGCTGGTGGACCTGAACTTCAACCACCCGGCCTTGCCAGGCCAGGCCGACCTGCTGCGCGCCGCGCTGCGCCAGCTGGCGGCCGGCGGCGAACTCGATGCGATGCTGCGCTACGCACCCCATGGTGGCCGTCTGCACGAGCGGGCCAGCGTTGCACGCCATCTCGCGGCACGCGGCGTCGTGGTCGATGCCGCGCAGGTGCTGATCGTCGACGGCGCGCAGCATGGCCTCGCCGTGGCGGCGATGGCCTTGCTGCAGCCGGGTGACGTCGTTGCCGTCGACGCCCTGATCTATCCGGGCTTCAAGGTCCTGGCCGAACTGCAGCAGCTGCAACTGGCGCCGCTGACCAGCGCCGGGCAGGGCCCGGACCCGGATGCGCTGCAGCGCCTGTGCGAACGCCGGCGCGTGCGCGCGCTGTACACGATGCCGACGCTGCACAACCCGCTGGGCTGGGTCATGCGCGAGAGCCAGCGTCGCCGCATCGCCGCCATCGTGCGCCGCCACGGCCTGCTGGTCATCGAGGACGGCGCCTATGCCTTTCTTGCCGGCGATGCACCGCCGCCGCTGGTGGCCTTGGTGCCGGAGGCCACCGTCCACGTGTCAGGCCTGTCGAAGAGCGTCGCCACCGGCTTGCGGGTTGGCTTCGTCGCGGCACCGGCGCCGTGGATAGCCCCGCTCGTGCGCGCCGTGCGTGCCACCACCTGGAGCGCGCCAGGCCTGACGACGGCCATCGCCTGCCAGTGGCTGGACGATGGCACGGTGGACCGGCTGGAAGCCGAGAAACGCGAGGACGCGCGCCAGCGCCAGGCCATCGCCACCGAAGCGCTGGCCGGCCTGCGCTGCGTGCGCCATCCGGCGTCGTACTTCAGCTGGCTGCCGCTGCCCGAAGACACACGCGCCGACCGTGTGGCGGCGGCCCTGGTGCACGAAGGCATTTCGGTGGCCACCGCCGAGCCCTTTGCAACGACACGGCATGTGCCGCACGCACTGCGCCTGGCGCTGGGCTCGGTGTCGCTGGACAGCCTGCGCCGCGCGCTGCGCACGGTGCGGCGTGTTGTCGATGCGCAGGCCGGCGCCTGAGGCGGGCTCGGCAGCGTTCGTCGATCACTGCGCTGCAGCTCATAGATCGCCCTCGTCGTGACGATGGCGCCGGTGGCGGCGACCGGATGGTCCAGCGAAATCCATGAAGCGCTGTCGCCGGCACCGGGGCCAGGGCCATCACCGAGGGGCCGACGCCGGCATGGGCGTGGCCGACCAGGCGTGCCAGCGGCTTCAACGGCCGCTCAGCCTGTCGGGCCCCGAGCTGCAGGCTTTCGTCGCGCGCAGCATGGCGGGCTGCCACGCGCTGGCCGCCGAGTTCCAGCTGCCCGGACGTTGGACGGGTTCATGCATCGTCGCCCTTGAAACGGCGCAGCCCCTTGAACAGCAGCGGCGCCAGCAGCGCCACGGCGGCTAGGGCCAACAGCGCGGCGGAGCTCGGGTGCCTGAAGAACACCAGGCTGTCGCCGAGGCTGATCTGCAGTGCACGCCGGAACTGGCTCTCGGCCATCGGCCCAAGGATCAGGCCGACGATCATCGGCGCCACCGGGTAGTGCCAGCAGCGCATCAGGTAGCCCATCACGCCGAACAGCACGAGCAGCAGCAGTTCCACCGTCGACGGGTTGGCGGCCAGCGTGCCCATGGCCGCGAACACCAGGATGCCGGCATACAGCCAGGGCTGCGGCACCGTCAGCAGCTTCACCCACAGCCCCACCAGCGGCAGGTTCAGCACCAGCAGCATCAGGTTGCCGATGAAGAAGCTGGCGATCAGGCCCCACACCAGCTCGGCGTTCGACACAAACAGCAGCGGCCCCGGCACCAGCCCGTACTGCTGGAAGCCGGCCAGCAGCATGGCCGCCGTGGCCGAGGTCGGCAGGCCCAGCGACAGCAGCGGCACCAGCGTGCCGGTGGCCGCCGCGTTGTTCGCGGCCTCGGGCCCGGCCACCCCTTCGATGGCACCCTTGCCGAACTGGCTGGGTGGGCGCGCGAAGCGGCGCTCCAGCGTGTACGACAGCAGCGTCGGCACCTCGGCGCCGCCGGCGGGCAGGGCACCGATGGGGAACCCCAGGCCGAAGCCGCGCAGCCAGGCTTTCCACGAACGGCGCCAATCGTCCAGGGTCATCCACAGTGAACCGCGCACGGCTTCGATGGTCTCGGGCACACCGTGGAAACGCGAGGCCACGTGCAGCGTCTCGCCGATCGCAAACAGGCCAACGGCCAGCGTCGTGATCGAGATGCCGTCCAGCAGCGTCGGCACACCGAAGGCCAGGCGGGCCTGGCCTGTGAGCTTGTCGATGCCGACCAGGCCGAGCAGCAGGCCCAACACCAGGCTGGTCAGGCCACGCAGCACCGAGTCGCCGAAGGTCGCCGAAACGGTGACCAGGGCCAACACCATCAGCGCAAAGTAGTCCCAGGGGCCGAACTGCACGGCCAGGTCCACCAGCACCGGTGCCAGCAAGGCCAGACCGATGGTGGCCAGCGTGCCGGCCACGAAGGAGCCGATGGCGGCGGTGGCCAGCGCCGGACCGCCGCGGCCGGCACGTGCCATCGCATGGCCTTCGATGGCGGTGGCGATGGACGCCGCTTCGCCGGGTGTGTTCAGCAGGATGGCCGTGGTGGAACTGCCGTACATGCCGCCGAAGTAGATGCCGGCGAACATGATCAGCGAGCCCGTGGGGTCGAGCTTGAAGGTCACCGGCAGCAGCAGGGCCACCGTCAGCGACGGGCTGATGCCGGGCAGGATGCCGACCAGGGTGCCCAGCAGCACGCCGATGCCTGCGAACAGCAGGTTGCCGGGCTGCGCGGCGACGAGCAGGCCCTGGGCCAGAGATCCGAACAGTGTTTCCATCTCAGGCCAGCAGCCGTTCCAGCGGGCCGGCCGGCAGGCCCAGCGACAAGGCCTTCGTGAAAAACACGAAGACCAGGGCCGACAGGCCGATGCCGATGGCGATGGACCTGGCGTCGATGGCAGCACCGAACCCACGCGCGGTCAGCACGAACAGCCAGGCCGAGGCGGCGATGAAGCCGCCACCGCCTTGCAGCACCAGCATCAGCCCGGCCAGCGCCACCAGCACCCAGGCCAGGGCACGCCGGTTGCCGGCGTCGGCCGGAAACTGCGTCGCGCGCTGCCGCCAGGCCGACACCAGGTGGGCGATGCCGAGCAGGGCCAGCAGC
>JBASTF010000176.1:0-3505 GCA_049274755.1 Rubrivivax sp.
GCAACGACACCCTCGACGGCGGCTCCGGCAACGACATCATGGCCGGCGGTATCTACGACACCTGGAACGGCTACTTCTGGGGCTACGGCAACGACACCTACCTCTTCGGCCGCGGCGATGGCTCCGATTCCATTCGCGACATCGACACAACCGCCGGCAATCTGGACCGTTTGCTCTTCAAGTCCGGTGTCGCCGCGAGCGACATCGTTCTCTCGCAGACGAGCAACAATTTGGTGTTGAAAGTCAGTGGAACGACCGACCAGATCCAACTGGACAGTTACCTGAATGGCCAGGACTTTGGCAGCGGACACGTCGAACTGATCCGCTTCGACGACGGCACCGTGTGGGACGGAACAAGCGTCCAAGGGCTGCTGGCCGGTACGGCGCTTGTCGGCGGCACCGCTGCAGACACGCTGACAGGCTCATCGGCCAATGAGCGTCTCAGTGGTCTGGATGGCGACGATACGCTGTCAGCAGGAGGAGGCAATGACCTGATCGACGGTGGGACAGGCGTCGATGCCATGACCGGTGGAACCGGCAATGACACCTTCGTGGTGGACAACGTCGGCGACAGCACGAACGAACTGGCCAACGAAGGCGTCGACACTGTGCGGTCATCAATCACTTGGTCCTTGGGCAACGACCTGGAAAATCTGATCCTGACCGGCAATACGGAGATCAATGGCAGCGGCAACGCCGCCGCCAATCGACTGTTCGGCAATGCTGCTGCCAACCGGATCGACGGCGGTGCGGGCGCCGACTTCCTGGCCGGCGGCAAGGGGAACGACACCTATGTTGTCGACAATGCGGGCGACGTCGTCCAGGAAGATGCCAGCGAGGGTCTCGACGCCATAGAAACCAGCCTGAGCTATGGGCTGGGAACGAATGTCGAGAACCTGCGCTTGACCGGCACGGCCTCGGTCAACGGAACCGGCAACGCGTTGAACAACACCCTTCTGGGCAATGGTGCAGCCAACGTACTGAGCGGAGGCGCTGGCGACGACGTTTTGGATGGGGCGGCTGGGACCGACACGCTGATCGGGGGTCAGGGCGACGACAGCTACGTCGTCGACGATGCAGGAGACATCGTCACCGAGCTTGCCGGCGAAGGTGTTGACCTGGTCACCACGGGGCTGAGTTGGACGCTGGGAGCCAACCTGGAGAACCTGTCCTTGACCGGCAGCGCGGCCGTGGCCGGCACCGGCAACGAGCTGGCGAACGTGTTGCTCGGCAATGGTTCAGCCAACACACTCGCTGGAGCTGCTGGCAACGATACGCTCGATGGCGGTGCGGGCCTGGATACCTTGATCGGCGGTGCCGGCGACGACACCTATGTCGTTGACCGCACTGGCGATGTGACCACGGAAGCGGCCGGCGAAGGCGTCGACTCCGTTCGCTCGAGCGTCAACTGGACATTGGACACGCACATCGAGAACCTTGCGCTCGTCGGCAATGCAGCCATCGACGCGACAGGAAATGGACTGGCCAACGTACTGACCGGCAACACCGGCAACAACACCCTGACCGGCAACGCGGGCGCAGACCGGCTGGACGGTGGCAGCGGCACCGACACATTGATCGGCGGCACCGAAGGCGACACGTATCTCTTCGGCCGAGGCTATGGCGTCGACACGGTCCAGGAAAACGATGCGACTGCCGGTGTCATCGATCAGGTGGTGTTCGCCGCGGGTATCAGCCAAGCCGATGTCTCGTTCGCGCGCAATGGCCTGGCTTTGGAAGCCAGCATCGCCGGCACCAGCGACAAACTGATCGTCAGAGCCTGGTACCTTGGCGCGCAGTACCGTGTCGAGGAGTTCCGATTCGCCGACGGAACGGTAGTTACAGGCGGCCAGGTTCAGCAGTTGATTCAGGCCATGGCCTCCTTCGACACGAGCCCTGTGGTCGACTCGCGTCCTCCGATGCGCCCGGCCCCGTGGCGCACGGCGGATTTGCTCGTGCATGCGGCGTGAGGCAAACGCAGCGTTCGCTGCAAGTTCCTCAACCGGCCAGCGCTTCCACCACCATCTGCACCCGCTGCTGCCCGTTCCACTCGTCCAGGCTCAGCCTGTAGGCCAGGCGGGCGGTGGCCGGCAGCGGTTCGGCGTGGCCGAACCAGATGGCGTCGCGCTGCTGGCTGCCGTGCTGCAGCCGCAGCTTCAGGTGTTTGTCGGCCACCAGGCGCTGCTGCAGCACCTGCACCTCGTCGCAGAACACCGGGGCTTCGAAGCCCTGGCCCCAGACCTGGGCGTCGAGCAGGGCCACGGTCTCGGCGTTGAACCACTCCACGGCCAGCGGGCCGTCGGTGCGCAGCGTGCGTGTCAGCGTTGCGGCGTCCAGCCATTCGCCGGCCACCTGGCGCAGTGCGGCCTCGAACGCAGCGAAGCCCCGGCCGTCGCCGTCGGCCAGCGTGCAGCCGGCAGCCATCGCATGGCCGCCGAAACGCAGCAGCAGGCCGGGGTGGCGCTTGGCCACCAGGTCCAGCGCATCGCGCAGATGGAAACCCGGGATCGAACGGCCGCTGCCCTTCAGCGCACCGTCGGCGCCGCGGGCGAAGGCAAAGGTCGGGCGGTGCAGCCTGTCCTTCACGCGGCCGGCGACGATGCCGACCACACCTTCGTGAAAACTCTCGTCGAACAGCGCCACGGCCGGCGGCGTGCCGTCCAGCGGCAGCCGCGCCAGCGTCTGCTCGGCGATGTCGCGCATGCCGCTTTCGACCTCGCGGCGCTCGCGGTTGATGGCGTCCAGCTGCGCCGCCAGTTCCGCGGCACGCACGGCATCGTCGGTGAGCAGGCACTCGATGCCCAGCGTCATGTCGGCCAGACGGCCGGCGGCGTTGATGCGCGGGCCCAGCGCAAAACCGAAGTCGAAGGCCGCGGCACGTGCCGCCTCACGCCGCGCCGCGGCGAACAGTGCCGCCACCCCCGGCTGCATGCGGCCGCTGCGGATGCGCTTCAGCCCTTGTGCGACGAGGCGGCGGTTGTTGGCGTCGAGCTTCACGACGTCGGCCACGGTGCCGATGGCCACCAGGTCGAGCAAGGCGTCCAGCCGCGGCTGTGTCTGCGCGTCGAAGACGCCGCGTGCACGCAGTTCGGCACGCGCCGCCAGCAGCACGTAGAACATCACGCCGACACCGGCCAGGGCCTTGCTCTCGAAGCTGCAGCCGGGCTGGTTCGGGTTGACGATGACCTCGGCCTCGGGCAGCACGACCGCACCCTGCTCCACCGCCGGCAAATGGTGGTCGGTGACCAGCACCGCCATGCCCAGTGCGCGGGCGTGGGCCACACCGGCCAGGCTGGCGATGCCGTTGTCCACCGTCACCAGCAGGTCCGGGCGCTGTGCGCGCGCCAGGTCGACGATGGCCGGTGTCAGCCCGTAGCCGTGCACGGCGCGGTCTGGCACGACGTAGCCGACGTGGCCCCGGTCGGCACCCAGCATCACCAGTCCACGCAGCGCCACGGCACAGGCGGTGGCACCGTCGCAGTCGTAGTCAGCGACGATGCTGATG
>JBASTF010000177.1:0-4102 GCA_049274755.1 Rubrivivax sp.
CGTCTGCGGCCGCGATGGCATTGCTGCCCGGGCGCCGCAGGTCCTGCCCCGCACCGGCCGTGTTGACGCCCGCCAGGTTGTAGAGCATCACTGTGCCCGCCATCTGCTCGAACGAGCTCAGGCCGGCGAATTCGCTGGCCAGTGCGTTGTCGTTGACGCTCAGCGGCCCCATCGCACGGCCGATCAGCGCGCAGCCCACCGGTTGCACCACGGTGTTGTCGTGCACACGGGCCGCCGGCCTGGCGCCGGTGCTGCCGGTGGCGCCTTGCAGCGTGGCGATGTTGCCGAAGCTCGACACCAGGCCCAGCACGATGCCGCCGCGCAGCCCCGGCACCAGGGCGATGCGCTCGCCGGTGGGCACCGTGCCGTGGTCCAGCACCTGGTTGTGGTGGATGTCCACGTCTTCGCCGTACTGCACGAAGATGCCGCAGATCGGGTCCAGCGCCGAACTGCCGTTTTTCTCGATGCGGTTGCCGTCGATCAGCGCGTCGTCCACCAGGCCCAGCGAGATGCCGCCCAGGCCACGCACGGTGGCTTCCTGGCGCATCGTGGTGTCGAAGGGGTTGCGCAGGTTGCCGACGATGCGGTTGGCACGGATCACCAGGCCCAGCACCGGGCAGCCCAGTGTGGTCTGCGCCGCGGCCAGGGCCTTCTGGTTCGTCGACAAGCTGGCGCCGGCAGCGCCGGTGGTGGTGCTGGGCACCGGCGCGCGCCCAGGCACGCCAATGCCGGACAGGCCCATCGCGCTGACGGTGTTGCGCTCGATGCCGATGTCGTAGAGGAACCCGTCGTCGGCCGGCACCGGCGGCGGTTCGTTCTGCAGCCGGATGTCCAGCGTCCAGAAGCCGTTGTCGCGGCGCTGCGCGTCGATGCTGGCGATCTCCAGCCCCACCGCGCCTTCGTCGACGCGGTAGACACCTTGCACCAGCCCGAGGCTGAACTCACCGCTGGCGTTGCTGATCTGCGGCGGGTTCGTGCTGCCGTTGCCCTGCGGCGTCAGCGTCACCTGCACACCGGCCAGCGGCTTGCCATTGGGGTCGTGAACGGTGCCCAGCAGCTTGGCGCTGCGGTCGCTCATCTCGAACGTGAACACCTGCGGCTGCGGCGGCACCACGGCCGACAAGGCGCCCAGCGTGATGCCGTTGCCGGCACCGCCGACGACGGTGTTCTCCAGCACCTGCACACGTTCGCTGCCGCCGCCGAGCTGGATGCCGCCTAAAGCGCGGTACGGCGGCGTTGTGCTCACCGTCAACACCGGCAGCAGCGGCAAGGCCACGGCCCAGACCTGGTCGACGTAAGCCAGGAAGATCTTCGGGTTGGCGAAAGCCACCTCGACCTTGGCGCAGGGGTCGGTGGGGTCCACCGGTTCCGGTTCCTCGGGCACCTCGATCGGCGGCATCTCGCGGAAGGGCTGGAGCCGGATGTCGTTGCGCTCGATCAGGCTGTCGTCGCCGGCCAGGTAGATGCCGACACCGCTGCCGCGTTTGTCCAGCATGCGGATGCGGTTGTGGTGCACGTTCAGCCGCGCCACGTTGCGCGCACGCACGGCGTTGTCGCAGGCCAGCATGCGGTTCCAGCCGATCTCGATGTCGCTGGCCGCGCCCGGCTTGCTGCCATCGGCCTGGATGACGGTGCCGCCCAGCGTCACCAGGTCCATGTGCAGCAGCTCGATGTCGCTGCTGTCGACGATGGCGAAGATCGGCTGCGTCGCTGCTTCGGCGCGCGGTGTCACCTTGGTCTGCACGCCGCAGCCGCGGATCGTCACGTGCTGGCGGTTGCGGATCACCGTGTTGGTTGTGTGCAGCCCGGGCAGCAGGCAGATCTCGCCGCCGGCCGCAGGCAGGTGGTGCAGCGCGTCTTCGATGCGGTTGAAGTCGCCGAAGCTGCTGCGGCCGTCGCCGACGTTGAAGGTGCAGCAGATCTTCTGGTTCGTCAACGGGCGGAACTTGCGCCGGCAGTCTTCGATGTCGCCAGCAACGAAGCCGCCCTGTGGGCCAGGCGCCCAGGTCATTTCGGCAAGCGCCACACGGCGGTAGGCCACCCCCTGTGGGGCTGCGCCCGTGGGCCAGACCGGGGCTTCGAAGGCCGCGCCCGAGGCCCGCACCGGGAAGGCCCAGTAATCGCCCGGGCGGTAGTTGGTGCCGGTGTCGGCGTCGAATTCGAGTTGGATGCCGTCTTTCAGCGGCAGGGCCACGCCGGTGGCGAAGTCGGCAACCCGGGCGATGCCGTTCCACAGCCGGAAGAACGAGGTGCTGGGGGCCACCGTCGGCCAGGCGCCCTGCGCGTTGGACAAAGCCAGCTGGCCGTCGCTGCCGGGCGCTGCGTCGGCCGTGAACACCACACGCCAGGCACCCAGGGCCGGGTCGTGGCGCAGCGCTTCCAGGTGGTAGCCGTTCAGACCCGAGAGCTGGATGGCCTGCACGTTGTGCGTGATGTCCACCGTGCCGGTGGCCGGCAGCGCACCGGGCGTGAAGATGCCGCGCCCGACCAGGCCGCCGTTGAACTGGCTCCACTTGAACCGCGCCTGGCCGCCGGCCTCGGGCTCGGCGACCTCGATGCGGTACAGGTAGTGTTCAAGCCCGGTGTAGCCGCCACCGGCTTCCAGCGGGCAGTCGCCGGCAATCGCCAGCACCGGCGACGGCGACACCGTCAGCCGCCCCGGCGTGCCGTCCACCAGCGCTTGCACCGTGCTGCAGTCGTCGTTGGGACCCAGGCGCAGCAGCCTGGCGCTCCAGAAGGCCTTCACACGCGCGGTGGTGTCCGGGCCACCGAGTGCGGGTTCCAGCAACTCGGTCGGCACCTGGAAGGCGCTGACCGTGTCTTCCCAGGCTTCGAGCAGCACCACGTCGCGTGTGCCGTTGGCGATGCTGGAGGGGGCTGTGGCCGGTGTCAGCGGCGGTGCGAGGTAGGTCGCGTCCAGCGTCGTCTGCTTGGTTTGCGACAGCAGCAGGCCGGCAGCCCAGGCATGGCCGGCACCCAGCGTCACACGCACACGGCCACCGTCGACCGTGGCGTCCAGCACCTGGAAGGCGCTGTCCTGCGACACCGGCACCGCCAGCACGCCGGGGCCGAAGGCATCGCCGGCGGCTGTGGCCTGCCAGCGCGCATCGATCTGCGCCTTGGCGTTCCAGTCCTGGTCCAGCAGCACACGGCCCTGCTGGTGCAGCACGCCGCTCCAGCTGTCGTTGCGGTCGAACGGAAATGTGGAGAAGTCGCCCTTCATGGCCGCGTCCTCAGGTGACGGGCACCAGCAATGCGCGTCGCCCCAGGGGCATGAATTCGCGCAAGCGGATGCCGATGTTCTTCCAGCGGTGCGTGTTCAGCAGAAAGCCGAATGCGCCCATCTCGTCTTCGCCCGGGCCGGCTTCACGCAGCCGGCGGTCGGCCGCCCAGGCCAGCTGGGCATAACCCGGCGCACCGTGCTGCTGGGCCGTGAAGCGCAGCAGCGCCGGTTCGGCCACACCCTGGCCGAACACACAGGCCAGGTGCTGCGGCAGCCGGTCGCCGATGCCGCTGAACCAGCTGCGCTGGATGCAGCTGCCCGGCAGGTTGGGCGTGGCCAGCGCGCCATGGCTGTCCTGGTTGTCGTGCACCTGCAGGCTGTGCACGAAGATGCCGCCGTCGCCACGTGCACGTTCGACGCGGCTGCGGCCGAAGACCGTGAGGCCGCTGAAGCTCAGCGGCGGGCCCCAGCCGGGTTCGATGCCGATGGCCAGGGCCGGTGCCGGCGCGTCGGCGCCGCTGCCGGCGTCGACGATGCAGGCCTGCAGCGCCAGCGTGTAGCCGCTGGCGACCTGCAGTGCACCGGTGATGCAGCGCTGCAGCGTCAGTGCCGGCACCTGTGTGAAGTCGCGCTGTTCGTCGGCGTCGACCAGACCGTGGTCGTTGCCCAGGCGCAGCGCCGGCCACAGCGGCGCACGGCCACCGAGCACGCTGCCGTCCAGCACATGGGCACCACCCGGGTCCAGCGTGCAGCCGTCGAGCAGCAGGCTGTCCAGCGCCGCCTGCTCGATCAGCGCGGCGCCGGCGGGGAAGCTGCTGTCGCGGGTGAGGCTCAGGCCTTGCAGCACCACGTCCATCTGCGCCTGCACCGGCGCCGCGC
>JBASTF010000178.1:0-4134 GCA_049274755.1 Rubrivivax sp.
GCGCCGCTGGGCTGGCACCTGCAACTGCTGCTGCCGGCTGCCCGCCGCCGGCGCGCGGCACCCCGGCTTCGGCGTGCTGTGCCGCCTGCTCGTTGGCGGACAGGCCTGGATCAAGCTGTCCGGCCCCTACCTCGGCGGCCCGCTGATCGACGGCCGTTACCCGCAGGCCGAGCCGCTGGCGCAGACCTACCTCGCGCTGGCGCCACAGCGCCTGCTGTGGGGCAGCAACTGGCCACACCCCACGGCCAGCGCCGGCCAGCACGCGCTGCCCGACGCCGCCGACCTGCTGCAGCAACTGGAGCGCTGGACCGACGACACATCGCTGTTCCGGCAGGTGCTGGTGAGCAACCCGGCCGCGCTGTACGGCTTCGACGGTTCAAGACCCTCGTGATGGAGACCTCCGTGACCCCGCGCTTTCTGAAGAAGTCCTTCGCCATGGCCGCCCTGCTCGGCCTGGCCCTGGGTGCCGCCGCGCAGACGGCGTTCCCGGCCAAGACCATCAACTACGTCGTGCCCTACGACGCCGCCAAGGCCTACGCGCCGGTGCTGCTGGTCGGCACCGTGCCGCACCTGCTGGTGGTGGCGACGGCGGCGCCCTACCAGTCGGTGCAAGAGCTCGTCGCCGCGGCCAAGGCCAGGCCGGGAACCTTGTCGTTCGCCTCGGGCGGCAACGGCACCATCCTGCAGATGCAGGGCGAACTGCTGCGGCTGCAAATCGGCACGCAGATGATCCACGTGCCCTACAAGGGCGACACGCCGGCACTGCAGAACGTGATGGGCGGCCAGGCCACGTTTGTCTTCGTGCCCATCGCCGCGGCGCTGCCCCAGGTGCTGGCCGGCAAGGTGCGTGCACTGGCCATCACGGCGGCGCAGCGCACCGCCGCCCTGCCGCAGGTGCCGACGATGGCCGAAGCCGGTTTCAAGGACTTCGTCGTCGAACAATGGCAGGCCATCTACGCACCGGCGGGCACACCGCCGGCCGTGCTGCAGCGGCTGAACAGCGAGATCAACACCATCCTGAAAGACCGCGAGGTGGTGGCCAGCTTCGACAAGCTGGGCGTCAGCATCGTCGGCGGCACGCCGCAACAGCTGGCCGAGCGCCAGAAGGCCGACAGCGAACGCTGGGGCCGTGTCATCAAGGCCGCAGGCATCAAGCTGGACTGAACCCATGCACACCATGAACACCCGTCGTCTTGCCATCGCCGCCAGCCTGGCCGTGCTGGCCACCGTCGCGCAGCCCGCCCTGGCCCAGGCCTGGCCCGCCAAGCCCGTGCGCATCATCGTGCCCTATGCCCCGGGCGGTGCGGTCGACGTGGTCACGCGCAAGATGGCGGCCAAGCTGCAGGAGCAGACCGGCCAGACCTTCTTCATCGAGAACAAGGCCGGCGTCACCGGCACCATCGGCGTGGCGCTGACGGTGCAGAGCCCGGCCGACGGCTACACGCTGGTGACCAACGACACCACCTACGCGCTGCTGCCGCACATCTTCAAGAAACTGCCCTTCGACCATGCCAAGGACCTGCTGCCGGTCAGCGCCTTCGTCTTCGCGCCGATGGCCGTGGTGGTGAAGGCCGACTCGAAGTACAAGAGCCTGGGCGACCTGCTGGCCGCCGCCAAGGCCGAGCCGGACAGGATCAGCTACGGCACCGGCGGCGCCGGCACCACGCCGCATTTCGCCAGCGAAGCGCTGGGCATCGCCGCCGGCGCGAAGTTCATGCACATCCCGTTCAAGGGCGCGGGCGAAGCGACACTGGCCACGCTGGCCGGCACCATCGACTTCCAGATCGCGTCGACGCCCGGCGTGATGGGCAACGTGAAAGGCGGCAAGGCGCGGTTGCTGGCCGTCAGCGGCAGCCGGCGCCTGGCTGCGCTGCCCGAGGTGCCCACCTTCGAACAGGCCGGCCTGAAGGGCTTCGGCGTCATCAACTTCACCGGGCTGTGGGCGCCGAAGGGCACACCGCAGGCGGTGCTGGACCGGCTGCAGAAGGAGATTGCCACCGCGATGCGTTCGGCCGACATGCAGGCCTTCGCCGAGAGCATCGCGTCCGAACCCGGCCACTGGGATGCCCCGGCCTTTGCCAAGGACCTGGCCGAGCGCACGGCGTATTGGGGCAAGGTCGCCGCCAACACCGCGTTCGAGCGACAGTAGCGGCCAACCCTCCTCTGCGAAGGACACACGATGTGGCTGCCCCAGCAACCCGAGCTGCGTGAGGCCGAGGTTTTCACGCAGTTGCCGGCGGCCCTGCGCCGCAGCGGCGTGCGCAGCGACTGGGCCGACGCCAACCGCGGCGGCGCACCCACCGATTCGTTTCTCGAAGGGCCGGTGTTCGACGCCGCCGGCAACCTGTTTGTCGCCGACATTCCCTTCGGCCGCATCTTCCGCATCAGCGCACAAGGTGAATGGCAGCAGGTGGCCGAATACGACGGCGAACCGAACGGCATGAAGTTCCTGAACGAGCGCGAGCTGCTGATCGCCGACTACAAAAACGGCCTGATGGTCTGCGAGCTGGCCAGCGGCGCCGTGCGGCCCTGGCTGCAGCGCCGCAACAGCGAACGTTTCAAGGGCGTCAACGACCTGGTGTTCGACAGCCGCGGCAACCTGTATTTCAGCGACCAGGGCCAGACCGGGCTGCACGACCCCACGGGCCGGCTGTACCGCCTGCGGCCCGACGGCCGGCTGGACCTGCTGCTGGCCAACGTGCCCAGCCCCAACGGCGTGGCGCTGTCACCCGACGAAAAGGTGTTGTACCTGGGCGTGACACGCGGCAACCAGGTCTGGCGCGTGCCGCTGCTGGACGACGGCAGCGTCAGCAAGGTCAGCGCGTTTTTCACCGCCTACGGCCCCAGCGGCCCCGACGGGCTGGCGGTGGACGTCGATGGCCGTGTCATCGTCGCCAACCCCGGGCTGGGGTATGCCTGGGTGCTGAACCACCGCGCCGAACCGGTGCAGGTGATCCGCAGCCCGCTGGGCATGTCGCTCACCAACCTCGCATTCGGCGGCCCCGAACGCCGCACGCTGTACTGCACCGAATCGGTCAGCGGCAGCATCCTGCGGGTGTCGATGCCGGCCGCGGGCCTGCCCTTGCAGCGACCCGCTCAGCCGCACTGACCGACGTAGCCGCAGGCGGTGCAGAAGTCGCAGCCGTCCTTGTGGATGACGGTGGCGTTGCCACATTCCGGGCAAGGCAGTCCGGCCATCGGCGCCATGCTGGCCGCGGCCACCGCGGGTTCGGCAGGCAGCGCCAGCACGCCCATCTCGCGCAGCGGGAAACCGGCTTCGTCGAGCAGGCCCAGCATCGCGTAGCGGTGGATCACCAGCCGCGCCAGGTAGGCCACCGTCGACGGCCACACCTGCTGGCGGCGTTCACCCTGCGGCAGGCCGGGCACGAAGGCCAGGAAGTGGCCCAGCGGCTCGGCATAGTTCAGCAGCTTGCGCAGCTTCATGCCGATCCACGCCGGGTCGATGACACGCATGTCCAGCGACAGCAGCCGCGCCAGGCCGTCCAGCGCCCGCGGGTAGTTGCCCGACAGCCCCATCGCACAAGGCCGCGTCACGCTGCTGCCGTCGGCGCCGGCCAGCGTCACCTCCTTCAGCGTCAGCGTGAAACTCTCGCCGGTGGCCGGGTTGGCCACGTCCACGGCCCAGGCCAGGGTGCCCGAGGTGCCGGTGCGCGGTTCCTCGCGGCTGAACATCGCATGCAGCACCGGCGTCGGTGCATCCGGCGGTGGTGGCAGCGCGCCCAGTTGTTCGCAGCGCCAGCGCAGCACGGCAGCGGTGGCGGCGACGACACCGGGAAACAGCCGCGGCTCGCCCTGCGGCGGGAACGGCATCTCGAACGCCCGTTCCTCGGCCACCGTGGCCAGTGCGTCGAGCTTCAGCGCCAGCCAGGCAGCGTCGTCGGCCCGCAGGTCCATCGACAGCGTCTTGGCCAGCGCACCCAGGCCACGCGGCTGCTCGGCGCCGTTGACCCAGACCTCGAAGGGTTTGTTCGCCCGGCCCGGCGCCAGCGGCGGCAGTTCGCCGACAAACAGCGCGAAGTCGCCATGCGGGTGCTGCAGCATGTAGGTCCAGGCGCTGTTGCCGCCCGGCAGCTCGGGCCGGCCCGGCCAGCGCAGGCTGGCCATCACCGGCTG
>JBASTF010000179.1:0-3254 GCA_049274755.1 Rubrivivax sp.
GGCATGCTGGGCGTGCCGCTGTTGGCGGCGTCGCCACCACCGCCGCCGCAGGCGGCCAGCAGCACGCTGCTGCAGACGGCTAACGCAACACACGTGCGGCGTCTGTTGTTGAGCAAAACCACGAACACACTCCCCGATCCCCGGACCGGCGGATTCTTCGCGCCCGTGCGCGGCAACGCCTGCCAACAAGTTGGCAGCTGCTGGGCCGCTTACGCCTGCTTGCGTCTGACGGTTTCTGATACCGGTGTTCAGCCCAGCGCCGGCGCCAGCAGGCGTTCGGCATCGGCGAGGTCCAGGGCCTGCCGCGCCGCCCAGTCGGCCAGCTGGTCGTTGCCGATGCGACCGACGTTGAAGTAGCGGGCCTCGGGGTGGGCCATGTAGAAGCCGCTGACGCTGGCGGCCGGCGTCATCGCCAGGCTCTCGGTCAGCGCCATGCCGACCTCGCCGGCCTGCAGCACCTCGAACATCGCGTGTTTGACGCTGTGGTCCGGGCAGGCCGGATAACCCGGCGCCGGGCGGATGCCGCGGTACTTCTCGGCGATCAGCTCCTCGTTGCTCAGCGCCTCGTCGGCGGCGTAGCCCCAGAACTCGGTACGCACGCGCTGGTGCAGGCGTTCGGCAAAGGCTTCCGCCAGGCGGTCGGCCAGGGCCTTCAGCGTGATCGCCGAGTAGTCGTCGTGGTCGGCGACGAACTGCTGCACCTTCTTCTCGACGTTGAGGCCGGCGGTCACGGCGAAGAGGCCGATGTGGTCCTCGGCCAGGCCCTTGGGCGCGATGAAGTCGGCCAGGCTGCGGTTGGGCCGCGCCACGCCGTCGATCACCGGGCGCTCGGTCTGCAGCCGCAGCGGGCTCCAGCGCAGCGCCACCTGGCTGCGGCTGGCGTCGGTGTAGATCTCGATCGTGTCGTCGTCCACCGTGTTCGCCGGCAGCAGCGTGATGACGCCCGAGGCCTGCAGCCAGCGGCCTTCGATTAGCCGCTGCAGCATGCGCTTGCCGTCGCTGAACACACGCTGGGCCTCGCTGCCGACGATGTCGTCGCGCAGGATCTCGGGGAACTTGCCGGCCAGGTCCCAGGTCTGGAAAAACGGACCCCAGTCGATGCAGGCCGCCAGCTCCGTCAGGTCGTAGTTGCGGAAGACACGCCGGCCGATGAACTTCGGCACCGGCGGCTGGTAGGCCGCCCAGTCGACGGGCGTCTTGTTGGCGCGGGCCTGCGCGATCGTCACCAGCGGCGTCGCCTTCTTGTTCGCATGCAGTTCGCGCACGCGGATGTAGTCGGATTCCAGCTCGGCGATGAACCGTGCGGCGCGTTCGTCGGACAGCAGGTCCGAGCACACGCCCACCGAGCGCGAGGCATCGGGCACGTAGACCACCGGGCCTTCGTACTTCGGCGCGATCTTCACCGCCGTGTGCACGCGGCTGCAGGTGGCGCCGCCGATCAGCAGCGGGATCTTCTTGATGCGGAAGTAGTCGTCGCGCTGCATCTCGGCAGCCACATGCTGCATCTCTTCCAGGCTGGGCGTGATCAGGCCCGACAGGCCGATGATGTCGGCGCCTTCGACACGTGCCTTGGCCAGGATGTCCTGGCAGGGCACCATCACGCCCATGTTGACGACCTCGAAGTTGTTGCACTGGAGCACGACGGTGACGATGTTCTTGCCGATGTCGTGCACGTCGCCCTTCACGGTGGCGATGACGATCTTGCCCTTGGGCTTCACGTCGCCACCGGCGTCCTGCAGCGCCTTTTTCTCCGCCTCGATGTAGGGCAGCAGGTGGGCCACGGCCTGCTTCATCACGCGCGCGCTTTTCACCACCTGGGGCAGGAACATCTTGCCCTGCCCGAAGAGGTCGCCGACGATGTTCATGCCGGCCATCAGCGGGCCTTCGATGACGTGCAGCGGCCGGCCGCCGCGCGCGCTGATGGCCTGCCAGGCTTCTTCGGTGTCGACGGTGATGAACTCGGTGATGCCGTGCACCAGCGCGTGGCTCAGGCGGGCATTCACGTCGCCGGCACGCCAGGCGAGTTTGGCGCTGTCGTCCTTGGCCGCGCCCTTGGCGCTTTCGGCCACTTCCACCAGGCGTTCGCCGGCGTCGGGCCGGCGGTTCAGCACCACGTCTTCCACCCGTTCGCGCAGGCCGGCTTCGAGGTCGTCGTAGACGCCCACCATGCCGGCGTTGACGATGCCCATGTCCATGCCGGCCTGGATGGCGTGGTACAGGAACACCGTGTGGATGGCCTCGCGCACCGGGTCGTTGCCGCGGAAGCTGAAGCTCACGTTCGAGACACCGCCCGAGACCTTCGCACCCGGCAGGTTCTGCTTGATCCAGCGTGTGGCCTCGATGAAGTCGACGGCGTAGTTGTTGTGCTCTTCGATGCCGGTGGCGATGGCGAAGATGTTGGGGTCGAAGATGATGTCCTCGGCCGGGAACCCCACCTCGTCGACCAGGATGCGGTAGGCGCGCGCGCAGATCTCGGTCTTGCGTTCGTAGGTGTCGGCCTGGCCTTTTTCGTCGAAGGCCATCACCACGCTGGCAGCGCCGTAGCGGCGCACCAGCGTGGCCTGGCGCTTGAACTCGGCCTCGCCTTCCTTCAGCGAGATCGAGTTGACGATGCCCTTGCCCTGGATGCACTTCAGCCCGGTTTCGATGACGCTCCACTTCGAGCTGTCGACCATGATGGGCACACGCGCGATCTCGGGCTCGCCGGCGATCAGCTTCAGGAAACGCTCCATCGCCGCGGCGCTGTCCAACATGGCTTCGTCCATGTTGATGTCGATGACCTGGGCGCCGTTTTCCACCTGCTGCCGCGCCACGGCCAGCGCGTCCTCGAAGCGGCCTTCGAGGATCATCTTCGCAAACGCGCGGCTGCCGGTGACGTTGGTGCGCTCGCCGACGTTGACGAACAGCGAACCACTGCCGATGGAGACGGGCTCCAGGCCGGACAGGCGCATCGCAGGCGGTGGGGTGGGGGTTGTTGTCGACATCGCGCGGTCACTCCGGAGCTGCAGGAGTGAGCGCCGTTGCCTCGCCACGGCAACCGGCTGCCGCGGGGCCCCGAGCCTGGTGGCCGGCAGCTGGGCCGGTCATCGCAACGCTCCTCGGGGCGGGAGGCAGAATTCTAGCGGCTGTGCGAGGTCAGATGGGCCAGCGGCCCGGCGGTGCTGATGCCCAATCCGGCACGCCGCGCGGCACTGCGTGCGGTCTGGCCGGCGTCGCCCGGGTCTTCGTCGAGCCCGGCCGCCGTGGCGTCGGAC
>JBASTF010000180.1:0-4201 GCA_049274755.1 Rubrivivax sp.
CCGCTGCACTGACCAGCTAAGCGGCCGCGCCCTCGCCTTCCGGCGCCGTCACCGGGCCACGGCCGCTGAAGCGGTCCAGCGCCAGGTAGATCACCGGCGTGATGTACAGCGTGATGGCCTGGCTGAAGACCAGGCCGCCACAGACTGCCAGGCCCAGCGGCTGGCGCAGTTCGGCGCCGGCGCCCAGCCCCAGCGCAATCGGCAAGGCACCCATCAGCGCCGCCAGCGTCGTCATCATGATGGGCCGGAAGCGCAGCACGCAGGCCTGGCGGATGGCATGCGCCGGGTCCATGCCGTGGTGGCGCTGCTGGTCGAGCGCGAAGTCGATCATCATGATCGCGTTTTTCTTCACGATGCCGATCAGCAGCACGATGCCGATCGTCGCGATCAGCGTCAGGTCCATGTCGAAGAGTTTCAGCGTCAGCAGCGCGCCCACCGCCGCCGACGGCAGGCCGGCCAGGATCGTGATCGGGTGGATGTAGCTCTCGTACAGCACGCCCAGCAGCACGTAGATGACGAGCAGGGCCGAGACGATGAGGATGGCCTGGCTGCCTTGCGAGCTCTTGAACACCGCGGCGTCGCCGCCGTAGCGCGTGATGACGCTGGGCGGCATGTTGATCTGCTCGCGCAGCGTGTCGATCTTCGCCGTCGCGTCGCCCAGCGCCGCACCGGGTGCGAGGTTGAACGACACGGTGATGGCCTGCAGCTGGCCGACATGGTTGATGGCCGTCGGCCCCACGGTGCGCTTCACGGTGGCAAACGCCGTCAGCGGCACCAGCGTGCCGGTGCTCGAGCGCACGTAGACGCCGTTGAAGGCCGTTTCGTCCTGGCGCGCCGATGGCTGCAGCTCCATGATGACCTGGTAACTGTCGACGGCCGTGAAGATCGTCGACACCTGGCGTTCGCCGAAGGCGCCGTACAGCGCCGAGCGCACGCCGTCGATCGGCACGCCGAGCGCGTTGGCGCGGTCGCGGTCGATCTGCAGCGTGGCCTGCAGGCCACGCAGCTGGCTGTCGCTGGTGACGTCGCGGAACAGCGGGTCGGCACGCAGCCGCTCCTGGATCTTCGTCGCCCAGTCGTTCAGTTCGTCGGCGCGCACGCTTTGCAGGATGTACTGGTACTGCGCCTTGCTCTGGCGCCCACCCAGCTGCAGGTTCTGGATCGGCCGCATGAAGACATTGATGCCGGCCACCGCACGCAGCTTGCGCCGCAGGTTCTCGACCACCTGCTTCATCGCCGGGCGCTCGCTGCGCGGCTTCAGGTTCACGAACATGCGGCCGGTGTTCTGTGCGCCGCCGCCACCGTTGAACGAGTTGACGGCGGCCACCGCCGGGTCGTCGCGCAGGATGGCCGCCACCTGAGCCTGCAACTGCACCATGCGCTCGAAGGACACGTCTTCGGCGGCCTCGGTGCTGATGCTGATCTGGCCGATGTCTTCTTCCGGAAAGAAGCCCTTGGGGATGCTGTAGAACAGCCAGCCGGTGGCGACGAAGGTGGCCAGCGCCACCGCCAGCACCGTCTTGCGGTGGCCCAGCGCCCGGTCCAGCGTGCGTGTGTACAGGCGCAGCGTGGCGTCGAAGCCGTGTTCGAAGGCGCGCAGCAGCGCACCCGGCTTGCGCGCGTGGGCCTCGTCCTTCAGGAAGCGTGCCGCCAGCATCGGCACCAGGGTCAGCGAGACAAAGGCCGAGGCCACGATGGCCAGCGACACGATGACGGCGAACTCGTGGAACAGCAGCCCGATGACACCGGGCATGAAGAAGATCGGGATGAACACCGCGATCAGCGAGGTCGAGATCGAGATGATCGTGAAGCCGACTTCGCGGGAACCCAGCAGCGCGGCCTTGAACGGCGGCACACCTTCCTCGACGTGGCGGATGATGTTTTCCAGCATCACGATGGCGTCGTCGACCACCAGGCCCACGGCCAGCGTCAGCCCCAGCAGCGAGATGTTGTCCAGCGAATAACCCAGCCCCCACAACAGGGCCAGCGCACCGACCAGGGACACCGGCAGCGACAGCGTCGGGATCACCGTCGCAACGAACCGGCGCAGGAACAGGAAGATCACCAGCACAACGAGGGCGATGGTGCCGACCATCGTCAACGACACGTCGTGCAGCGCGTCGCGGATGCTCAGCGAACGGTCGTTCAGCACCGACAGCCGCACCGACTGCGGCAGCTGGGCGCGGAACTCCGGCACCGCGGCCTTCACCGCGTCCACCACCTGCACGGTGTTGGCGTCGGGCTGGCGCAGCACGGCCAGCGTGATCGACGGCTCGCCGTTGTAGTGGGCCGAGGTCTTCACCGTCTCGACGCTGTCTTCGACGCTGGCCACGTCGCGCAGCCGCACCGGGTTGCCACCCTTCACGCTGACGATGAGGTCGGCGAACTCGGCCGCGCTCTGCAGCTGGCGGTTGGCCTGCAGCGTCAGCGTCTGGCGCTGGCCGTCGAGTGTGCCCACCGGCGTGTTGGCGTTGGCGGCCTTCAGCGCCGCGCCCAGTTCGTCCAGCGTCAGGTTGCGGGCCGACAACGCGTCGGGGTTCACGCGCACACGCACGGCGTAGCGCTTGGGGCCGAAGATGTTGACCTGGGCCACGCCGTTCAGCGTGCTCAGTGTCGGCAGGATCAGGTGCTCGGCATAGTCGGTCAGGTCCGACAGGCTCAACGCCGGCGAGGTCAGCGCCAGCAGCAGCACCGGCGCGTCGGCCGGGTTCACCTTGCGGTAGGCCGGTGGCGAGGTCATCTCCTGCGGCAGCTGGCGCTGCGCGCGCAGCAGCGCCGCCTGCACGTCGACGGCGGCGGCGTCGATGTTGCGGCCTTCCTCGAACTCCAGCGTCACCGAGCTGCTGCCCAGCGTGTTCGTCGAGCTGATGACGGCCAGGCCCGGGATCGTCTGGAACTGCTTCTCCAGCGGCAAGGCCACCGAGGTGGCCATGGTCTCGGGGCTGGCCCCGGGCAGCCCCGCCGACACGTTGACGACCGGCGTGTTGTAGCTGGGCAGTGCCGCCACCGGAATGCGGCTGTAGGCGATGACACCGGCCAGCACGATGGCGGCATTCAGCAGCACCGTCATCACCGGGCGGCGGATGAAGAGTTCCGACAGGTTCATGGTGCAGGCCTCCCGCCGGATGCGGCACCGGATGCAGCACGTGCGGCGCCGGATGCGGCCCGTGCCGCGCCATCGCGCACAACCAGGGCCGAGCCCGGGCGCAGGTTCTGGCGCCCGTCGAGCACGACCCTCTCGCCGGGCGTGAGGCCGCTGACCACGGCGTCCAGCCCGGCCGTCTGCAACACCGCCACCGGCCGCAGCGCGGCACGGCCTTGTGCATCGACGACAAACACGACGGTGCCACGCGGGTTCTGCACGATGGCGGCCTGCGGCACGACGATGGCGCCGCTCAGCGTCTGCACGGTCAGCTGCACGTCGACATAAGCCCCCGGCCACAGCGCCTGGTCGGCATTGTCGAAGCCGGCCTTCACCTTCACCGTGCCCGAGGCGGCATCGACCAGGCTGTCGACGAACTGCAGCTTGCCGCTGCGCTGGCCGCGGCCTTCGGGCAGGCTGGCGATCACCGTGCCCTTGGCGCCGCTCTTCAGCAGCTGCAGCGCGTCGCCGACGTTGCGCTGCGGCAGGCTGAAGGCCACGGCGATGGGGTCGAGCTGGGTGATGGTGACCAGGGCCGCACCGGTGGGCGACACCGAACTGCCGGGAAAGACGTTGATCGCGCCGACACGCCCGGCGCTGGGCGCGGCGATGCGGCTGTACGAGAGGCTGACCTTCACGGCTTCGATGGCCGCCAGATCGGCCTGCACGGCTGCCTGTTGCGCATCGACATTGGCCTGTGCCGTGTCGACGGCGCTGGAAGCGACGAAGTTGCGTGCCAGCAGGTCGCGGCTGCGTTCGAGCTGGCGCCTGGCGTCGGCCAGCGTCGCCTGGTCCCTGGCCAGCTGGGCCTGGGCCTTGCCGAGGTTGGCTTCGTCGCTGCGGGCGTCCAGCGTGAACAGCTTGTCGCCGGCCTTCACGAACTGACCTTCCTTCACATGCACCTGGGTCACGACGCTGGAGACCTGGGGCTTCAGGTCGACGCTGGACATCGGCACCACGCTGCCGGTGGCACGCACGGCCACCGGGAAGTCACGCTGCTGCGCCACGACGACCGAGACGCTGACCGGCGGCCCCGAGGCCGCGGCAGCAGGCCCGGCC
>JBASTF010000181.1:0-3042 GCA_049274755.1 Rubrivivax sp.
CAAGTGCGCCACGCGCGGGCAGCGCGTCGGCATCGCCGCCGCCGAAAACCCGCGTCAGCACCGGCGTGCGCACACTCCACACCAGCTTCGTCGAGGGCACCTGCCGCGCCAGTTCGGCCAGCGCGAGCAGCCCGTTCGCCGCGCTGTGTCCGGCGCCGACCACGAGCACCTTCCTGCCTTCGTAGCGCGCGCGCTGGGCACCCAGCACATCCGGGATGCCGTAGAAGATGCGGTCGGCCGCCTCGCGCTCACCGATCGCCGGCAGCCCGCTGGCGCCCACCGGGTTCGGTGAGTTCCAGGTGCCGGTGCTGTCGATCACGGCCCGCGCGCGCAGCTCGAGCGCCTTGCCGTCACGCACCGCGCGGATCACAAAGGGCGCGAACTCCCGGCCCTTGCTCTTCACCTTGTCGAAGCCCTCGCGCGAGACCGAGACGACCTTCGTGCGCAGCTGCAGCGCCGCCTTCACCGCGGGCAGTTCGGCGAAGGGCTGCAACACGCGAGTGGCCACGTCGCCGGCCAGAGGCAGTTCGCTGCGCGCCGGGTGCCCCCAGCCCGCGGCTTCGAGCAGCTTCGCCATCGCGGGGTCGATGTTGTACTGCCACGGCGAGAACAGCCGCACGTGCCCGTAGTCGAGCAGATTCGCACCGGCGCGGTCGCCGGCTTCCAGAACGAAGAACGGCAGGCCGCGTTCGATGAGCCGGGCCGCGGCAGCCAGGCCCACGGGCCCAGCGCCGAGCACGGCGACGGGAAGTTCGGAGATGGATGTCGACACGGGGTTCTCTCGATCAGGGGTGGGTTGGCAGCCGCAGGCGCCGCGGTCATCGGGCGCGCCGGTGACGAGACCGGCGAGACTCAACTCCTTCAGGCCCGTCGTCGGCCTGCCCTGCTTCGGCCCGGGCTGGATGACCTGGGCCAGCGTGGTGGGTGTGGCGCCAGCCGGTCCGGCTTCCAAGCGCGCGCGGGACACGTTCAGGCGCACCGGGTGGTCGCGTGGGCAGCGCCCTCGGCAAGAGCAGGCGATGCACCAGGACCGCCAGGCCGGCACCCGCCAGCTCGGCTGCAACGAAGCCAGGCACGCTCGCTGGCGCGATGCCGGCAAAGCTGTCGCTGAACATGCGGCCGAACGCCGCGGCAGGGTTGGCGAAGGAGGTCGACGCGGTGAACCAGTACGCCGCGCCGATGTAGGCGGCGACCAGCGCTGCGACCCGCGAGGCCGGTGCGCGCAGGATCACGAGCAGGAGCCCGAAACTCGCCACGGCCTCGGCGATCCACTGCCCAGTGCCTGTGCGGACCTTGGTCGACCACTGCAGCAGGCTCAGGTCGAACATCGCGTGCGCCAGCCACGCGCCGAGCACCGCACCGAGCAGCTGCGACAGGACATACGGCGCGACCAGTGCCCGCGGCAGGACGCCGCGAGAGGCCATCACCAGCGAGACGGCCGGGTTGAAGTGTGCACCGCTGAGCGGGCCGAACACCTCGATGAGGACGTAGAGGCCGCCGACCGTGGCCAGCGTGTTGGCCAGCAGTGCGATCGCCGCGTTGCCACCGGCCAGGCGCTCGGCCATGAGGCCGGAGCCGATGACGATGGCCAGCAACAGCGCCGTGCCCAGGACCTCGGCCAACAGCCTCTGCGCAGTGGTCGGCATCTTCAGCTGCTCGAAATGCCGTTGAGGGCCTTCTGCAGTTCGCCGTCGCTCATGGCCTCGATCGGCAACTGCAGGAGCTGAAGCATGCGGTAGCCGATCGCTTGCCGCGTCAGTTCGAACGCCGTCTCCCTGTCGGTCTCAGCTGCGTTCGAAGGGTCCGGATAGCCCCAGTGCACCTTCACGGGACTGCCCGGCCAGTAGGGACACTGCTCCGCCGCCGCGCTGTCGCAGACGGTGATCACGGCTCTCATCACCGGCGCGTCGGGCGACGTGAACACATCCCAGCGCTTCGAGTGGTAGCCGCTCGTGTCGACACCGGCCTTGCCAAGTGCTTCCAGCGCGTAGGGATGGATGCGTCCGCTGGGAGCGCTGCCGGCGCTGTGGGCCCGAACGTCCTTGCCAAGCTTCTGCGCCCAATGGTTGAGCATGCCCTCGCTGAGCACGCTGCGCGCACTGTTGTGCGTGCAGAGGATGAGGATGTGGCTGGTCACGGGTCAGGCCTTGCCGATGTCTTTGACTTCTCTGGGGATGGCCAGCCGGTCCAGGCTTGCCGGAAGCGCAAAGGGGTTGACGACCCTTCGGCTGGCCGCCTGCGGCGCACGCACGGAAGCGCTGACCGCCAAGGTGGTTGAGCAGACCCTCGGCGAGCATCGACCTGGCGGAGTTGCCGGCGCATGAACAGCAGGCTGCAGGTCTTTGCGTCCATCGTCGATGCTCAGCATCCGCAGGCGGCGGAAGTTGCGTCCACCGCGCAGGGATCGCCACCGCAGCAATTGGCGGTGAGAAAAGCCAGGACGGCGTTCATGCGGTCGTAGGCGGCGCGGTAGATGAGGCTTCGACTCGAACGCTCGACGGTGACCAGGCCAGCGCTCACCAGTTCCTTGAGGTGGAAGGACAAGGTCGACGCAGGAATGTTCACCGCTTCCTGGATGACCCCGGGCGTCAGCCCGGCACGACCGTTGACGACAAGTGCTCTGAACACCTTGAGGCGCAAAGGATGTGCGAGCGCCCCAAGTGATGTGACGATCTCTGTTTCTTCCATGAATGCCACTATACCGGAATCATCGAATGATTGTGCAACTGAAAGCCACCCAATGCCCGCCTTGGGCGCGACCGGCGGCTGGCGGCTTGTGGGCGGACAGCGATTCTGGCGCCTTGCACCAGCACTCGGTCGCCGCGGTCACGCCGGCGTGGCGCCGGTCGTCGGCGGGATCGGCAAGGCGGCGTTCGACCTCGCACAGCCGGTGTTCGTTGACACCAGCAGCACCAACGCGATCAGCCACGTTGGCTGTGTCCAGCCAGGCCGCGCCTGGCGCAGCTGATCCAGCGCCTGGACCTCAGGCCGGCATGACGGACCGCAGCAGCGCGCGCACGGCCGCGCACTCGGCGGCCAGCG
>JBASTF010000182.1:0-2453 GCA_049274755.1 Rubrivivax sp.
GGGCAGCGGCACGTCGGCAGCGCGGCGCGGCTTGCCCAGCAGCGCCTTGGCCTTGCCTTCGCGCACCGCGGCGATGTCTTCTTCGCTGGGGTACTGGCCCAGCAGCAGGTAGTCGAAAACACGGCGCGCAATCGGCGCCGCGGCATCGGCGCCCCAGCCGGCGTTTTCGACGATCAGCGCCAAGGCCACCGTCGGCGCGTCCATCGGCGCGGCGGCCACGTACAGCGCGTGGTCGCGCTTGTGCTCTTCCAGCTTGGCGGCGTTGTACTTCTCGTTGGCGCGTGCGCCGACGGCCTGCGCCGTGCCGGTCTTGCCGCCACTGGCGTAGCCGGCACCGACGAAGGAGGCGCGCGAGGTGCCTTCCACCGGCACACTCTGCAGCGCGCGGCGGATCACCTCCACGTCGGCGGGTTTGTACGGCAGCGGCTCCAGCGCGTCGCTGGCAACACGCCGGCGCTGGCCGCTGATGACGTCTTCCACCTCGCGCACCAGGCGCGGCTTGAAGCGCTGGCCGCCCGACACCAGCGTGGCCGTGGCGCTGGCCATCTGCAGCATCGTGAAGTTGTTGTAGCCCTGGCCGATGCCCAGCGAGATGGTTTCGCCGGCGTACCACTTCTGCTGCTCGGGCTTCTTGAAGCGGCGCTTCTTCCACGCCTGCGACGGCAGGTCGCCGGTGACCTCGCCTTCGACGTCGATGCCGGTCTTGCGGCCGAAGCCCATCGGCTCGAGCTCGTCGTGCATCAGGTCCACGCCCATCTCGTTGGCCAGCGTGTAGAAATAGACGTTGCTGGACTGCACGATGGCGCGGTGCATGTCCATCAGCCCACCACGCTCGGTCTCGGGGCTGCCGAAGCGATGGCCGCCGAAGGTGAAGACCAGGGTGTCGTTGATGATGGTGCCGGCCGCGCGTTTGTTGCTGTTCAGCGCCGCCATCGCCATGAAGGGCTTGTAGGTCGAGCCTGGCGGATAGGTGCCGCGCAGCGCGCGGTTCAGCAGCGGCTTGTCGATGCTTTCGTTCAGCTCGCGCCAGCTGTCGACGTCGATGCCGTCGACAAACAGGTTGGGGTCGAAGGTGGGTTTGCTGACGAAGGCCAGCACCTCGCCGCTGCGCGGGTCGATGGCCACCAGCGCGCCGCGGCGGTCGCCGAAGAGCTCTTCCACCAGGGCCTGCAGCTTGATGTCGACAGCCAGCACCAGCTTGTTGCCCGGTGTCGGCGGGTGGCTGTTCAGCCGCCGCACGGCACGGCCGCCGGCGCTGGTTTCCACCTGCTCGACGCCGGTCACGCCGTGCAGTTCCTTTTCGTAGCTCTGCTCCAGCCCCAGCTTGCCGATGTACTCCGTGCCCTTGTAGTTGCCCAGGTCCTCTTCGGACCAGTCTTCCATCGCCTTCTTCTCGGCCTGGTTGATGCGACCGATGTAGCCGAGCAGATGGCTGCCGGTGTCGCCCAGCGGGTAGTTGCGGAACAGCCGCGCCTTCACGTCCACGCCCGGGAAGCGGAAGCGCTGTGCCATGAAACGCGCCACCTCCTCGTCGCTGAGCTTGGTGCGGATCGGCAGCGACTCGAAGTTCTTGCTCTCGTCCAGCAGCCGCTTGAAGCGCCGCCGGTCGCGCGCCTGGATGTCCACCACCTGGGCCAGCTGGTCGATCAGCGGCTCCAGTTCGCCGGCCTGCGACGGTGTGATCTCCAGCGTGTAGGCCGAGTAGTTGGTGGCCAGCACGACGCCGTTGCGGTCGACGATGAGGCCGCGGTTGGGCACGATGGGCACGACGGCGATGCGGTTGGCCTCGGCCTGCGTCGCCAGTTCGTCGTGACGCAGCACCTGCAGGTAGACCAAGCGCGCCGCCAGCAGGCCGAAGGCCAGCAGCACGAAGGCCGCAGCCGCCAGCAGCCGGCCGCGGAAGCGGTCGAGCTCGTGTTCGAGGTCGCGCAGCTCGGTCATGGCCAGGGCTTACAGAGGCCGATTCTGATCCGGATCGGGCGCGCGGCGCTGCGGCGCCAGCAGCAGCACGGTCGCCAGCGGCCACAACAAGGCCTCGAACACCGGCGCCAGCAGCAGCCACCAGCCGGGAAACATGCCGCCGGCCAGCAGCCGCACCAGCAGGGACACCAGGTGCGCGGCAAAAAACAGCGGCGCGATCTGCACCGCCTGCTCGACCAGGCCGAACCAGAGGATGCGCCGGTGCATCGTGATGGCGCCGAAACTGAGCAGCGTGTAGGCCAGCGCATGCTGGCCCAGCAGCGCCCCTTCGTGCACGTCGAGCAGCAGCCCGAACAGGAAGGCCACGCCGACGCCCACGCGCCGCGGCTGGTGCACGTTCCAGAACACCAGCACCACGGCCATCAGGTCGGGCAGCGCGGCGTTGCGGCCCAGCGGCAGCAGGTTCACCGCCAGTGCCGCCAGCAGCGTGAAGCCGATGAAAAAGGGGTTGACCGGCAGCAGCAGCTCCGAGC
>JBASTF010000183.1:0-1757 GCA_049274755.1 Rubrivivax sp.
GGCGGCAGCCTGGGCGCCGCTGCAGGCCGCGCCGCAGCAGCAGTTCGACGACAGCGCTTCGCTGCAGCGCCACCTGGCCGAAGTGCTGCAGGGCGGCGGCGAAGGCCTGGTGCTGCAGCGCGCCGATGCCGACTGGCGGCCCGGCCGCAGCGATGCGCTGCTGAAGCTCAAGCCCCTGCACGACGCCGAGGCCCTTGTCGTCGGCCATGTCGCCGGCCGTGGCAAACACCAGGGCCGGCTCGGTGCGCTGCGGGTGCGCAACGCGGCCGGCACCGAGTTCCTGCTTGGCACCGGTTTCAGCGATGCGCAGCGTGAACAGCCGCCGCTGCCGGGCACGGTGGTGACCTACACGCACCGCGGCCACACGGCCGGCGGCGTGCCGCGCTTCGCGAGTTTTCTGCGGCAGCGCGAGGTCTGAGCTGCCGGCCTTGTCACCTCGGGGACAGCGGGTTGCGCCGGAGTCACGGCGCCGGGGCAGGCGCCTATAACGGCGCACAGAGCCCGAGCCTGGGCCACCCGAGGAGACAAACCATGCAACCCTTCCGTCGCGGCCCGCTGGCCGCTGCGCTTGTTTTTGCTCTCATCGCGCCGGCGGCACTGGCCGCCGGCGTCAGCGTGCGGGCCGATGCCGAGGTGCCTGCCGGCAGCATCTTCCCCAGCAACCGGCTGACGGTGTTCGACGGCACGCAGAACACGCTGCGCCGCGTCAACCTGCCCAAGCCCGACTGCAGCGTGCGTGTCAGCGACTGCCAGGACATCGACGTCATCAACACGCTCGACGGCTTCTCGACGCAGCCGCGCATCACGATTCCGTTCAGCGGCGACATCGACCCGGCCAGCGTCAACAGCCAGACCGTCTACCTGCTGAACCTGGGCGACACGCTGGGCGGTGCCGGACGCGGCGAACGTGTGGGCATCAACCAGACCCTGTGGGACCCGGCGACGAAGACACTCGCCGTCGAAAGCGACCAACTGCTGCGGGAACACAGCCGCTACCTGCTGATCGTCACCGACGGTGTGCGCGACGCCGCCGGTGCGCCGCTGCAGCCCGGTGCCTGGCGCGACGCCAGCGGCCTGGCCGGTGTGCTGCCGCAAGGCCAGGACAAGGCCGGGCTGGACTACCGCCGCGATCTGCGCGACGCGCTGCGTGCCTTGCCCGCGGCCCGCGCCAGGGTCGTGGCCGCCAGCCTGTTCAGCACGCAGAGCGCCAGCGCCGACCTGACGAAGATCAACAAGGCCATCAAGGCCACGTCGCCGGCGCCGGTGGACTTCGTCATCGGCAGCAGTGCCGGCGGCGCCGCCGTGCGTGCGCTGTTCCCGGTGGCGCAGATCGGCGGCATCCAGTTCGCGCGCCAGACCGGCACGGCCCCCAGCTTCACGAACAGCGCGGTGCCGGTGACGGCGCTGGGCGTCGTGCCGGGCGCCGTGGGCCAGCTGGCCTACGGCCGTTTCCGTTCGCCGGACTACGCCACGGCCGACAAGTACATCCCGCCCACAGGCACGCTGACCGGCAAGCCCCAGCCGCAAGGCCACAACGACCTCGTCGTGCAGGTCTTCCTGCCGGCCGGCAACAAGCCTGCAGGTGGCTGGCCGGTGGCCATCTTCGGCCATGGTTTCACCGACAGCATGTACGGCGCGCCGTGGACGGTGGCTGCGGTGATGGCCTCGCAAGGCATCGCCACGGTGGCGATCAACGTCGTCGGCCACGGCGGCGGCGCTGCCGGCACGCTGACGGTGCAGCGCAGCGGCGCCGATGC
>JBASTF010000184.1:0-11294 GCA_049274755.1 Rubrivivax sp.
CTGAGAGGGTGTTTCCTAAATGAACCCGTGCGCCAGTCTCGTTGCGAGGATACGTGCTTCGGTGAGCCAAACCCAGGCGACAGGAGCCCAGTCGGAGCGGTCATGGTGAGCGATCAGGCGGCGTGCGCGTTCGTTCCAAGCGTGGGTGCGTTCGACAACCCAGCGCTTGGCTTGCACGACGAAGCCTTTGGCAACCACCTCGGGCCACAAGGGCTGCTGGGCGGTTTGCCACGTACCCGTGACGCGATTGCCGGGGTGACGCACGATGTGCACGGCGATGCCATGTGTGTTCTCGATGGCCTGGGCGCATCGGCCGCCGTAGGCCGCATCGGCGAACAACGCCTTGAGCCCAGGCACCTTGGCACATGCCTGAGCCACGACAGGCGCAGCACCGTCGCGGTCCTGGACGCTGGCAGCGGTGATCGTCACGGCCAGCAGCAGACCGAGGGTGTCGACCACGAGGTGGCGCTTGCGGCCCTTGACCTTCTTGCCCGCGTCGAACCCGGTGGTGCCGCCCTGAGCGGTACTGCGAGTGCTCTGCGAGTCGATGATGGCCGCGGTGGGGTCGGGCGCACGGCCGATGCGATCACGCCACTGCTGACGAAGACGGTCGTGCATGAGCTCGAAGGTGCCCGCGTGCGACCAGCCGCGGAAGGCCTTGTAGACCGCGCGCCAGGGCGGGAACGACTTGGGCAGCAAGCGCCAGGCGCAACCGGTGCGCACGACATAGCAGCACGCGTTGACGAGCACGCGCCGCTCATGCGTGGGTGGCGCGCCTCGTCCACCATGGCGCTCGAACAGGTCGGCCACCAGTGCCCACTCGGCATCGGTCAGATCCGTGTTCATGCCGCTGGCGCCATCGTCGCGCCGATGGCGCGGCGTGTAGCCCACGCGAACCGGGGCGCCGCCTTGAACAGCAGCGCGCTCGACGGACCTGCGCGTCGGCCGCATGCGCTTGATGCCTGCTTGCTTGAGCGCCTTGCGCACCGTGGCCGAGCACACGCTCAAGCCGCAGCGGCGGTTGAACTCCCGCGTCAACTCATCCAGCGACGAACGCGGCAACTGTTGTGCGATCTCCGCCAGCACCACGCCGTGGTCTGCAGTCAGCAGCGCCTTGCGCCCCGGGCGTCGCCTGCTCTGTGCTTCCGAATGTCCCAATCAATGCCTCGCAAGTTGACCGATTCTGCATCGATCAACGCACGTGATATTGATTTGGGATACACCCTCTGAGCGCCTGCGCGCCTACAATTCGGAGATGACAGGCCGGTGACAAACCGGTGACACCGGAGTCTCCATGCTGTTTGGCAAGCTGCTGCCGCGCGAAGGCAACTTCTTCGAGATGTTCAACGAACACGGCACCCAGATCGCCCAGGGTGCACGTGCCTTCATGCTGCTGGTGCAGAACTACGCCGATCCGGCGCTGCGCGAGAAGTACGCTGCCGATGTCGGCGCCGCCGAGCGCAACGCCGACAAGGTGACGGCCGAAGTGCACCGGGCCTTGCACCGGACCTTCATCACACCGCTGGACCGCGAGCAGATCCACGGCCTGATCAACCGCATGGACGACATCCTCGACCTGCTGCAGGACAGCAGCGAGGTGATGTCGCTGTACGACCTGCAGCGCCTGAGCGAGGACGTCGTGCGCCTGACCGAGATCTCGGTGCGCTGCTGCGAACGTGTACAGCATGTCGTGACCCTGCTGCCGCGGCTGAAGGACGCTGCCGTGGCCGAGTCGGCGCTGAAGACCTGCGAGGAGATCGACCGCCTGGAGTCCGATGCCGACCGCGTGATGCGCAGCGCGATGTCGCGCCTGTTCCGCGAAGAGCCCGACACCCGCGAACTGATCAAGCTGAAGGCCGTGTACGAACACCTGGAGTCGATCTCCGACCGTTGCGAAGACGTCGCGAACCTGGTCGAAGGCATCGTGCTCGAGAACTCCTGACGCTGCCCGGAACCGCTGCGATGAGTGCTGTGCCCGTCGGCTTCTGGGTGGTTGTGCTGCTGGTCGTGCTGGCCCTGCTGTTCGACTTCATGAACGGCTTCCACGACGCCGCGAACTCCATCGCCACCGTCGTCTCCACCGGCGTGCTGAAGCCGCAGCAGGCGGTGGCCTTTGCGGCCTTCTTCAACGTGCTGGCGATCGGCATCTTCCACCTCAGCGTGGCCGCGACCATCGGCAAGGGCATCGTGCAGCCCGGTGTGGTCGACCAGCACGTGGTGTTCGGCGCGCTGATCGGCGCCATCGCCTGGAACGTGCTGACCTGGTGGTACGGCATTCCGTCCAGCAGCTCGCATGCGCTGATCGGTGGCATCGTCGGCGCGACGATGGCCAAGGCCGGCGCCGGGCCGCTGGTGGCTTCGGGGCTGATCAAGACCGTGGCCTTCATCTTCATCTCGCCGGCGATGGGCTTCCTGCTCGGCTCGCTGATGATGGTGGTGGTGGCTTGGCTGTTCCGCCGCACCTCGCCGCTGCGGGTGGACAACTGGTTCCGGCGTCTGCAACTGGTGTCGGCCGGCCTGTATTCGCTGGGCCATGGCGGCAATGACGCGCAGAAGACCATCGGCATCATCTGGCTGCTGCTCATCGCAGCCGGCTACAGCCAGGCCAGCGACAAGCTGCCGCCGGCCTGGGTGATCTGGAGCTGTTACATCGCCATCGGCCTGGGCACGCTGTTCGGCGGCTGGCGCATCGTGAAGACCATGGGCCAGCGCATCACGAAGCTGAAGCCGGTGGGCGGCTTCTGCGCCGAAACCGGCGGTGCGGTGACGCTGTTCGTCGCCACCGGCCTGGGTGTGCCGGTGTCGACCACCCACACCATCACCGGCGCCATCTTCGGTGTCGGCTCGGTGCGCAACGCCTCGGCGGTGCGCTGGGGCCTGGCCGGCAACATCGTGATGGCCTGGATCTTCACGATCCCGGCCACGGCCTTCATCGCCGCGGTGTTCTACGGCGTCAGCCTGCTGATCTTCTGATCGGCGGCCGGCGCCATCTGCCACTCGAAGAACTTCTGCCCGGCAAAGGCGATGCTGCCCATCAGCACCGCGCCGCCCAGCATCAGCGCCAGGATCACGCCCAGCACCGGCGCCCAGGCCGTGCTGCGGCCGGGCTGGCCGGGGTTCCAGCGGCTGTCCCACTTCTCGTCGGGCGTGAGGCCGTAGACGATGGCGCAGAGCATGGCCTGCGCAATCATCAGCCCCAGCAGCGGAATCAGCACCCAGGCCTGGCCATCGTCCTGCCCCAGGTTGCGCAGGCGCAGCACCCCCAGCAGCCCGGCGGCGCTGACCAGCGGGTGCAGCCAGGCCAGCTTGTCGCCACGGCCATGCAGGTAGAACCGGTGCACACCCAGGGTGCCGAAGACGATGGCCAGCCAGGTGGCCAGGGTCTTGCTGCGGTAGCGCTGTTTCATTCGGCCGGCGTCGTCGTGTCGCCGGTGCCGAGCTGGCGCTGCATCAGCACCACGTCCAGCCAGCGCCCGAACTTCCAGCCGGCGGACTTCAGCACGCCGGTGTGTTCGAAGCCCAGTGCACGGTGCACGCCGATGGAGCCGGCGTTCGCCGAGTCGCCGATGACGGCCAGCATCTGGCGGGCACCAGCAGCTTCGCAGCGGGCGATCAGCTCGGCCAGCAGCAGCCGGCCGACGCCGCGGCGCTGGGCCTCGGGCGCCAGGTAGATGGAGTCTTCCAGGCAGAAGCGGTAGGCGCGGCGCGGGCGGAAGTGGTTGGCATAGGCATAACCCAGCAGCTGGCCACCGGCTTCGGCCACCAGCCAGGGCAGGCCCTTGGCCAGCACGTCGGCGCGGCGGCGGGCCATGTCGGCGGTGTCGGGTGGTTCGAGTTCGAAGGTGCCGGTGCCGTGCAGCACGTTGTGGCCGTAGATGGCGGTGATCGCCGGCAGGTCGGTGTCCGTGCTCGGGCGCACGGTCAGGCTCGTCATGTTCATCGCGGAGAGTTTATAATGCGCGGTTTTCGGCGCTGGCCCTGGAGCAGGGCGTATCTACGGCGACGAACCTTCAGATGGCCCACCACCGAGCGTGTCCTTCGGCAGTGCGGCGATCGCCCAGTTTCTCGAGGAATACCAAGATGGTCGTCATCCGCCTGGCCCGTGGCGGCGCCAAGAAGCGCCCCTTCTACAACATCGTCGTTGCCGATTCGCGCGAGCGTCGCGACGGCCGTTTCATCGAACGTGTCGGGTTCTACAACCCGATGGCTGCCGGCAGCGAACAGCCGCTGCGTGTGGCGCTGGACCGCGTGACGCACTGGGCCGGCGTCGGCGCCCAGCTGTCGCCCACCGTCGCCCGCCTGGTCGACCAGGCCAAGAAGGCGGCGTGACCGCCGCGCCGGCTTCTCCCGAGCCGGCCAAGCCCGAGGACGCCGTCGAAGTCGGCCGCATCCTCGGTGCCTGGGGCGTGAAGGGCGGCATCAAGGTGCTGCCCTTTTCTTCCGACCCGCAGGCCCTGTTCTCTTCCAAACGCTGGTGGCTGCTGCCGTCCGAGGCCAAACCGGCCCAGGTGGTGCCGCCGCTGCTGCGTGTCATGCAGGCGCGTGAGCAGGGTGAGGCCATCGTCGCGACGGTGCACGACCTGGCCGACCGCGACAGCGCGCAGGCCCTGGCCGGCGCCCGTGTGTTCGTCGGCCGCTCCAGCTTCCCCACGCCCGACAGCGAGGACGAGTTCTACTGGGTCGACCTCATCGGCCTGGCTGCCGCCAACCGCGACGGCACGGTGCTGGGCCAGGTGGTGGGCCTCATCGAAACCGGCCCGCACTGCGTGCTGCGTGTGCAACCTGCCGCTGCCGATGCCGACGAGGTGCTGATCCCCTTCGTCGACGCTTACGTCGACCGCGTGGACCTGCCCGGCCGCACAGTGCACGTCGACTGGCAGGCCGACTACTGAAGAACGGAACGTCGCGCGATGCGCTTCGACGTCGTCACGATCTTTCCCGAACTGTTCGGGCCGCACCTGGCCAACGGCATCACACGCCGCGCCTTCGAAACCCGCCAGGTCGACGTGAGGCTGTGGCAGTTGCGCGATTTCGCCGACGACAACTACCGCCGTGTCGACGACCGCCCCTACGGCGGCGGCCCCGGCATGGTGATGCTGGCCGAGCCGCTGGAACGTGCGCTGCAGGCCGTGGCGGCGGACCGCGGCAGCCTGCCGCCGACCGTGATGCACTTCACGCCCACCGGCCGCCGGCTTGACCAGGCCCTGGTGGCCGAACTCGCTGCCGGCCCCGGTGCCGTGCTGCTGTGCGGGCGCTACGAAGGCATCGACCAGCGTTTCCTGGACCGGCATGTGACGCTGGAGATCAGCCTCGGCGACTTTGTGCTGTCGGGCGGCGAACTGCCGGCGCTGGCCTTGCTGGACGCCGTGGCGCGGCTGCAGGACGGCGTGCTGAACGCACCGTCGCACCAGCAGGACAGTTTTTCCGACGGGTTGCTGGAAGGCCCCAGCTACAGCCGGCCCGAGGCGTTGCCGGGTGCAGGTGGCGCCGTGCCGGCGGTGCTGCTGTCGGGCCACCATGGCCAGATCGCCCGTTGGCGGCGTGAGCAGTCGCTGGCGCTGACGGCGCGCCGCCGCCCCGAGTTGATCGTCGCCGCGCGTGTCGCCGGGCGCTTGTCGAAGGACGACGAGCGCTTTCTGGCCACTCTCGGGCTATAATCAAAGGCTTTTCGATCCTCTGCCGGCCAGCTGGGCTTGCCCAGCCACTTCCACAACACAGCCTGAGCACGATCGTCTCCGGAGAAACCTTGGACCTCATCGCCACCCTCGAGCAGGAAGAAATTGCTCGCCTGAACAAGACCATCCCGGCCTTCGCCCCCGGCGACACCGTGATCGTCAACGTCAACGTCGTCGAAGGCACTCGCAAGCGTGTGCAGGCCTATGAAGGCGTGGTCATCGCCAAGCGCAACCGCGGCCTGAACAGCAGCTTCATCGTGCGCAAGGTCTCCAGCGGCGAAGGCGTGGAACGCACGTTCCAGACCTACAGCCCGCTGATCGCCAGCATCGAAGTCAAGCGCCGTGGCGATGTGCGCCGCGCCAAGCTGTACTACCTGCGTGACCGCAGCGGCAAGTCGGCCCGCATCAAAGAAAAGCTGGCCTGATGACGGCCAATGGCAGGATGCCGCCGCGCATCCTGCAACCGCAGTCGGTGCCGGTGATCGCCACCGACGCCCACCTGCCGCCGGTCCCCAGGGGCCGGCTTTCCGTTTCTGCGCTGCGCGAACGTTTTGCGCGGCCCGCGGCCTGGACACCCGAGATTGCCGGCGACGGCCGCGGTTTCGCCAGCGAACGCCCGTTCACGCCGGCCTCCGTGCTGGTGCCGCTGGTGGTTCGCGACAGCGGCCTGCAACTGCTGCTGACACAGCGCACGGCGCATCTGCGTGACCATGCTGGCCAGATCAGTTTTCCCGGTGGCCGTGCCGAGGCGCACGATGCCGACGCTGCAGCCACCGCGCTGCGCGAAACCGAGGAAGAGGTCGGCCTGCCGCGCCGCCATGTCGAGGTCATCGGCCAGCTGCCGACCTACACGACGGTGACGCACTACGTCGTGACGCCGGTGGTGGCTCTGGTGACGCCGCCGTTCGAGCTGAAGCTCGACGCCTTCGAGGTGGCAGAGGCTTTCGAGGTGCCGCTGGACTTCCTGATGAACCCGGCCCACCACCAGCGCCACGAGTTCGTGTTCGACGGCGGTAAACGCCAGTTCCTGTCCATGCCTTGGGGCCAGCACTTCATCTGGGGCGCGACGGCAGCGATGCTGCGCAATCTCTACCGCTTCCTGGACGCTTGATCGGCCGCGGCTATCATCGCCGCCGATGAGTTTTTTTGCCGTCCTGTTCGCGCTGCTGATCGAGCAGCTCAAGCCGCTGCCGCGCGACAACTGGGTGCACCACACGCTGGTGTCCTGGGTCGGCTGGACCAGCCGCAACTTCGACGCCGGGCGTTCGCACCACACCGTGGTGGTCTGGTGTGTCGCGGTGCTGGGGCCGTCGCTGGTGGTGGGCCTGGTCTACCTGCTGATCAGCCGGTACAGCCTGATGCTGGCGCTGGCCTTCGATGTCGGCCTGCTGTACCTGACGCTGGGCTTCCGCCAGTTCAGCCACTACTTCACCGACATCCGTGACGCGTTGGACCGCGGCGACGAAAACGCCGCGCGCGACAAGCTCGCCGAATGGCGGCACCTGGACGCCAGCGAACTGCCGCGCACCGAGGTGCTGCGCCACGTCATCGAACATGCGCTGCTGGCAGCCCACCGCCACGTCTTCGGCGTGTTCTTCTGGTTTGTCGTGCTGTCGGCCTTGGGGCTGGGGCCGACCGGGGCGGTGCTTTACCGCATGGCCGAGTTCGCCGGCCGCTACTGGGGCTTCCGCCACCGCACGCTGGACATGCCGGTGAACGACGGCCTGCAGAAGCTTTCGCGCCGGCTGTTCGGCTGGATCGACCATGTGCCGGCGCGGCTGACGGCCTTCGGCTTCGCCGTGGTCGGCAATTTCGAGGAAGCGGTGGGCGCCTGGCGGCGTGATGCCCGGCTCTGGCAGCATGCCAACGAAGGCATCATCCTCGCCGCTGCCGCCGGTGCCGTCGGTCTGCAACTGGGCGGCAGCGCCGCGCCGGGGGTCACGCCCGACCGCAGCAAGACCTTCACCGCCGGTGCCGAACCCGGCACCGTGGCCGCCGAAGGTTCGACACCTGGCGTGTCGCCGCAGCTGGGCCATCTGCAGAGTGTGGTCGGCCTGGTCTGGCGCTCGGTGGTGCTGTGGATGCTGCTGGTGGCCTTGCTGTCGCTGGCCAATGTGCTGGGCTGACTACCAGCGTTTCGTCGACAGCTCGTCGAACAGTTCTTCGTAGATGCGGTAGCGCGAGGCCGCGATCTCGCCACGCGCCAGCGCTTCGCGCACGCCGCAGCCGGGTTCGTGGCGGTGGCTGCAGTTGTGGAAGCGGCACTGGCCCAGCGCCGCGGCGAAGTCCGGCATCAGCGGCGCCAGCGCGCTGGGTTCGATCTGGCGCAGGCCGAACTCCTGGAACCCCGGCGAGTCGATCAAGGCGCCGCTGCGGGCATCGTCCAGCCAGTACCAGCTGGTGGTGGTGGTCGTGTGGCGGCCGCTGTTCAGCGCCTGCGAGATCTCACCGACCTGGGCTGCGGCCTCGGGCACCAGCAGGTTGATCAGCGTGCTCTTGCCCATGCCGCTGGGGCCCAGCACCAGGGTCGTCTTTCCCGCCAGCCAGGGGGCCAGCGTGCTGCGGGCGGCAGCGGCGTCGGCCTTCAGCGCCAGCTCGATCACCGGCACGCCCATGCGGCGGTAAGGCGCGAGGCGCTCGCGTGCCAGCGCGGCACTGGGCAGGTCGGTTTTGTTCTGGCCGATGCAGACGGGAATGCCGGCCTGCTCGGCGGCGATCAGCGCCCGCGTCAGCTGCGACTCGCTGAACATCGGCTCGCCGGCCACCAGCACCAGCAGCAGGTCCAGGTTGGCGGCAAAACTCTTGGTGCGCCACTCGTCCTGGCGGAACAGCAGGTTGCGCCGCGGCTCCAGGTGCTCGACGACACCTTCATCGCCGGCCGGCAGCCAGCGCACCCGGTCGCCGACGACGAGATCGCTCTTCTTGCCGCGTGGATGGCACAAGACCCGGCGCCGCTCCGGCGTCTCGACGACCACATGCCGGCCGTGGGCCGCGACGACGAGGCCCAGGTCCAGCACCGCGGGTTCCGCGCTCAAGCGAGCAAGGCGTCCACCTTGGCGGCGCAAATGAAGTCGTTGACCGAGATGCCACCCACCGAGTGGGTGTTGAAGCGCAGCGTGCAGCGGTTGTAGCCGAAGGCGATGTCGGGGTGGTGGTCCTCGGCATGCGCGATCCAGGCCACGGCGTTCACGAAGGCCATCGTGCGGTGGTAGTCGGCAAAGTCGTAGCGTTTCTGGATCGCACCCTCCACCAGTGCCCAGCCGGGCGCGGCGGCGAGATGGGTCTCGATCTCGGCCGCAGCCATCGGCGCATGGCCTTCCAGCGGCTGGCAGTGTTGGTGTTGCAGCGGGTGTGTCATGCGGGCCCTCCCATAGCGTTCACAGGCCCTGGGGCGCAGGCAGGGCGGCCAGGCGTTCGCTGGCGGGCGGGTGCGAGTAGTAGAAGCGCACGTAGATCGGGTCGGGTGTCAGCGTCGCCGCGTTGTCTTCATGCAGCTTCAGCAGCGCCGTGGCCAGTGCGCGCCCGTCGGCCTGCGCGCAGGCGTAAGCATCGGCCTGGAACTCGTGACGGCGCGACCAGTGCGACATCAGCGGCCCGACGAAAAACGTGAAAGGCGGCAGCGCCAGCATGAACAGCAGCAGGGCCAGCGCGTCGTTCGGCGCGGCCAGGTTGGGTGCCACGCCCAGGCCGGCGTAGAAGCCGCTCTGCCCGGCCAGCCAGCCCAGCAGCGCCAGCCCGGCGAGGCTGAAGCCGAAGATCATCAGCATGCGCTGCAGCACATGTTTGTGCTTGAAGTGGCCGAGCTCGTGCGCCAGCACCGCTTCCACCTCGCCTGGCGACAGGCGCGACAGCAGCGTGTCGAAGAACACCACCCGCTTGGCCGCACCCAGGCCGGTGAAATAGGCGTTGGCATGGGCCGACCGTTTGCTGCCGTCCATCACGAACAAGCCCTTGGCGGCAAAGCCGCAGCGCTGCATCAGCGCCTGCACCCGGGCCTTCAGGTCTTCGTCGGGCAGCGGTTCAAACTTGTTGAACAGCGGCGCGATGACCGTGGGGTACAGCACCAGCAGCACGAGGTTGAAGCCGACCCAGGCGACCCAGGCCCACAGCCACCACAGGCCACCCGAGCCGCCGGTCGCACCCATGATCCACAGGATCAGCGCTGCCAGTGGCAACCCGATGACGGCGCCGACGAGGCTGCCCTTGGCGATGTCGGCCAGCCACAGCCGTGTCGTCATGCGGTTGAAGCCGAAACGTTGTTCGATGCGGAAGGTGGAATACCACTCCAGCGGCAGTTCCAGCAGCCCGCCGATGGCGGCAAAGGCGGCCAGCAGCGCCAGCTGGTAGGCCATCGTGCCCCAGCGCGGCTGCAGCGTGTCGCGCAGCAGCGTGTTCAGCACATCCAGGCCGCCGAGCAGGGTCCAGCCCAGCAGCAGCGCCGCGCCGAAGGCCGTGCTCAGCAGGCCGAAGCGGCCCTTGGCCAGTGTGTAGTCGGCGGCCTTGCGGTGCGCCTCGGGCGTGACGGTGCCGACAAAAGCTGCGGGCACCTGGTTGCGGTGGCGGGCGACATGGCGCATCTGGCGCGTGGCGAGCCAGAACTTGACGGCCAGCGAGGCCAGCAGCGCTGCTGCGAAAGCCAGCGTGACGGTGACGGGTTGCATGGTCTCGAAGTGTAGGCTTGGGCGAGAATCCACGATCCCCCGAAAGCCCTGAACCCATGAGCGACACCACACTCGCCGCCAGCGACCAGAACCTGATCTGGATCGACCTCGAGATGACCGGCCTGTACCCGGACACCGACCGCATCATCGAGGTCGCCGTCGTCGTCACCGACCCGCAGCTGACGGTGCGCGTCGAAGGCCCGGTGTTCGCCGTGCACCAGAGCGACGCCGTGCTCGACGGCATGGACGCCTGGAACAAGGGCACCCATGGCAAGAGCGGGCTGATCGACCGCGTGAAGGCCAGCAGCGTGGACGAAGCCACGGCCGAGGCCCAGGTCATCGCCTTCCTGCAGCAGTACGTGCCCAAGGGCAAGAGCCCGATGTGCGGCAACTCGATCTGCCAGGACCGGCGTTTCCTCGCGCGCACGATGCCGAAGCTGGAAGACTTCTTCCACTACCGCAACCTCGATGTCAGCACGCTGAAGGAACTGGCCAAGCGCTGGAAGCCTTCGGCCCTGGAAGGCTTCAAGAAGGCCCAGGCGCACACAGCGCTCGCCGACATCCACGAAAGCATCGACGAGCTGCTGCACTACCGCAGCACCTTGCTTCAGGCCTGAGCTTCGCGCAGCCGCCGCCGCCAGGCGGCGAGCAAGGCCTTCACCTCGTCGTCGGCACGCGCCGGCAGCTTGCGGTATTCGCTGCAGTCGCTCTTGCGTGTGAGCAGCCGGTGGTTGACGAGCTCGCGGCGCAGCGTCACGTGGTCGCCGAAAGCATTGGCTTGCTTCAGGATCGCGTTGACCTCGCGCTCGGTGTAGACACGGCGGCCGTCGAACAGCGTCCACAGCACCCACATCGCCAGCCGCTGCACCGTGAACTTCACCGGCCAGCGCACGAGACGGCCGCGGCCGTCGAACTGCATCAGCGTCTTGCGTGCGTTGTCCGACAGCGGCAGCGGCGG
>JBASTF010000185.1:0-1894 GCA_049274755.1 Rubrivivax sp.
CGGTTCAGTGGCGCGGTGCTGCGCCGTCGTCGTCGCCGTCGGTCGGCGCTTCGGCCGCGACGCGGTAGCTTTCGCTGGCCCAGGCGCCCAGGTCCAGGCTGCGGCAGCGTTCGCTGCAGAAGGGCCGCCAGCGGTTGGCGGGTGTGTACGGCGCCGGCGTCTTGCAGGCCGGGCAGGGCACGAGGCGGTCGGCCATCGTCGGGGTGCTCAGGAACAGAGGGTCAGCTCGAAGGCCGTGTCGGTGCCGGCGGCACGCAGCCGGCCTTCGGCATCGGGCTTCATCATGCGCACCGAGACCATCAGCCGGTGGCCGGTGATCTCGGGCACCGGGCCTTCGGCGCTGTCCAGCCGCACACGCAGCAGCTGGTAGACCTTGCCGGCCGGCAGGCTTTGCTGGTACTGGCCGCTGCTGGCGACCACACGCTGCGGCGCGCCGCTGTCGCGCAGCAGGCCCAGCAGCACCTGCAGCGCTTCGGCCATCGGCGTCAGCGTGGCGATCCAGCCGCCCAGGTCGGCGCGGCGGCGTGCCGGCGGCAGCTGCTGCCAGGCGTAGTACGCCGGCAGGTCGAATTCGCAGGTGCCGCCGGGAATGCTGATGCGGCTGCGGATGCTCATCAGCCAGTCGTTGGAGGCCAGGGCCTGCCCGGCCTTGCCCTGCAGCTGGTTCAGGCCCTGGAAGGCATGGTCGATGCGGGCGACGACCTCGTCGAGCGCAGCCTCGCTGATGTGCGGGTTGCCGCGGTAGCCGTTGAGCTGGGCCTTGTGGCGTTCCAGCTCCTTCAGCAAATCGCTTTTCAGGTCGGCGCGCGAGGCCACGTCCATGATCTCGAAGATCGTGGCGAGCGCAAAGTGGTGGTCCACCGCGGCGTCGCGGGCGACCAGCTGGCCGAGGCGGTCGAACAGGTGTTCGAGCCGCAGCATCGTGCGGATGCCCTCGTTGAACGGGTACTCGTACAGGACCAAGACGGGGTGCTCGACCGGGATTTACTGCGGCCGATTGTTCCACAGCCCCCACAGTCCCCATAAACCCCGCACTTCGGCTTGCAGCTGGGGCAGCGACAGGCCGTCGTTGTAGAGCACCGCGTCGGCGATGCGGCGCCGCGCGGCACGGGGGGCCTGCTGCGTGATGACACGGCGCACCGCGTCTTCGGTCCAGCCCGAACGCTGCATCACACGCTGCACCTGGGTGCTCTCTTCGCAGTCGACGACGAGGATGCGCTGCACACGTGCGCGCCAGTGCTGCGACTCGGTGAGCAGCGGCACGTCGAAGACCACGGGGCGGGCACCGGCGGCCGCGGCTTCGCGCTGCGCCAGTTCGCCGATCAGCGGGTGCAGCACGGCTTCCAGCCGGCGTTTGGCGCCGGGGTCGGCAAAGGCCAGCGCACGCATGCGCTCGCGGTCCAGCGCACCGTCGGGCGTGGCGATGTCGGCGCCGAAGCTGGCGACAAGGGCCGGCATTGCGGCGCCGCCGGGCAATGTGAGCGCACGTGCGATGGCATCGGTGTCGACGAGGCAGGCACCGCAGTCGACCAGGGCCTGGGCCACCGTGCTCTTGCCGCTGCCGATGCCACCGGTCAGGCCGATGCGACCGAGCGCAGCGTTCAGGCCCAGCCCATCCATTCGAGCACCTGCGGCAGGCCGACCAGCAGCACGCAGACGCCGCCGCCGGCCAGGAAGGGACCGAAGGGCACAAAGCGGCCTTCACGCAGCGAGGCGGTGAGCTTCATCCCGATGCCGACCACGGCGCCCAGCACCGACGCGAACAGCACGATGGGCAGGATGGCCTGCCAGCCCAGCCAGGCGCCGAGGGCGGCGAGCAGCTTGAAGTCGCCGTAGCCCATGCCTTCCTTGCCGGTGGTCAGCTTGAACAGCCAGTACACCGACCACAGCGAGA
>JBASTF010000186.1:0-1549 GCA_049274755.1 Rubrivivax sp.
GGCCGGGCCGGTGGTGGCGGCCGCGGTGATCCTCGATGACCTGCACCCGATCCGCGGCCTCGCCGATTCCAAGGTGCTGACGGCACGCCGGCGCGAGCAGTTGTTCGACGAGATCCGCGCCAAGGCGCTGTGTGCCTGCATCGCCGAAGCCAGCGTCGAGGAGATCGACCGTCTGAACATCCTGCAGGCCACGCTGCTGGCGATGCGCCGCGCCGTCGAGGGCCTGCGCCTGCCGCCCAACCAGGTGCTGGTGGACGGCAACCGGCTGCCGGTGCTGAAGGTGCCGGCCGAGGCCATCGTGAAGGGCGATGCCAAGGTGCCGGCGATCTCGGCGGCATCCATCCTGGCCAAGGTCTGGCGTGACCGGCTCTGCACCGACCTGCATGCGCAGTGGCCGGCCTATGGCTTTGACGGCCACAAGGGCTATCCGACCCCCGAACACCTGGACGCCTTGCGCCGCCATGGCGCTTGCCCGGCGCACCGCCGCAGTTATGCACCGGTGCGCCAGGTGCTGGAGGCTCGCGCATGAACGAACCGCTGGTGGTGAGCTCGCGCGAGAACCCGCTGCTGGTGAAGCTGCGCAAGCTGGCGGCCGATGCCACGGCCTACCGCAAGCTGGGCGCCGTCTGGCTGGAAGGTGACCACTTGTGCAGCGCCTTGCGCGCCCGCGGCCGGCCGGCGGCGCAGGCCGTCATCGCCCACAGCGCCTGGCAGGATGCACCGGCATTGCGTGAACTGGCGGGCTGGGCGGCCAAGGTCACGGTGGTGGCCGACGCGCAGTTCAGGGCCATCAGCACGCTGGAGTCACCGGCCCGCATCGGCTTTGTGCTGGATGCACCGCCGGCCGCCGCCATCGAGCCCATGGTTGCCACCGTGGTGCTGGACCGGCTGCAGGACGCCGGCAACGTCGGCAGCATCCTGCGCAGCGCCGCGGCACTGGGTGTGGCCCAGGTGCTGGCGGTCAAGGGCACGGCGGCGCTGTGGTCGCCCAAGGTGCTGCGCGCCGGCATGGGCGCGCACTTTGCGCTGCACCTGGTCGAAGGCCTGGACGAAGCCGCGCTGCAGGCCTTGCAGGTGCCGCTGCTGGCCACCAGCTCGCACGCCGGCAGCGTGCTGCGCGAGGCCGCGTTGCCACGCCCCTGTGCCTGGGTGCTGGGCCACGAAGGGCAGGGCGTGTCGGCAGCGCTGCTGGAGCGCTGCGCGCTGCAGCTGCGCATCCCGCAGCCGGGCGGCGAGGAGTCGCTCAACGTCGCGGCGGCGGCAGCGATCTGCCTCTACGAGGCCGCCACGCGCAATTGACTCAGAGGTTGCTGGCCTTCAGCCAGGCATAGAGGTTGCGCACGGCCTTGTCGCCGCCGAATTCCTTGACGATGGCCTCGATCTCCTTGCGCGGTTCCTTGTTCGCGGTGACAAAGGCCAGCCAGGCCAGCGTGAAGCGCATCGGGTTCAGGTTCTCGTACTTGGGCACGGCCTTCTGCGGCGTGACCGGCGCCACCAGCTCCTTGGCGCCGGCCTTGATGCCGGTCTGCACCAACTGCTTGCCCAGGGC
>JBASTF010000187.1:0-9159 GCA_049274755.1 Rubrivivax sp.
GCAGATGTTCCGCCTGGGCCTGCTGCAGCGTGCGCTGCTGCAGGCCGGCGACGCCGTCACCGACGAAGCCAGCGCCGTCGAGGCCCTGGGCCTGTCGCCGCGCCTGGTGGCCGGCGACCTGGAGAACCTGAAAGTCACCTGGCCCGGCGACTTCGCGCTCGCGGCCCGGCTGCTGGAGACACGATGAACCCGATGGACTTCCGCGTCGGCGAAGGCTGGGACACACACCAGCTCGTCGCCGGCCGCCCGCTGGTGCTGGGCGGCGTGACGGTGCCGCACAGCCACGGCCTGCTCGGCCACAGCGACGCCGACGCGCTGCTGCATGCCATCACCGACGCCTTGTTCGGCGCCGCCGCGCTGGGCGACATCGGCCGCCATTTCCCCGACACCGCGGCCGAGTTCAAGGGCGCGGACTCGGCGGTGCTGCTGGCTGAAGCGGCGCGGCGTGTGCGCGCCGCCGGCTGGGAGATCGGCAACGTCGACAGCACCATCGTCTGCCAGGCGCCGAAACTGGCGCCGCACATCCCGGCGATGGTCGAGCGCATCACCGCCGTGCTGGGCCTGGCGCAGGGTGCCGTCAACGTGAAGGCCAAGACGGCCGAGAAGATGGGGCCGGTGGGCGAGGGCCGTGCCATCGAGGCGCGGGCCGCGTGCCTGCTGTTCCGCAGCCGCTTCAGCCCTGCGGGCGCTACGGCGCCCGCTTGAGCCGGATGTGCGCCATCAGCCCGCCCTCCGGCGCGTTCGTCAGCTCCAGGCTGCCGCCCATGCGCTGCATGGCCTTGTCGACGATGGCCAGGCCCAGGCCGGCACCGGTGGCGGCGGTGCGGGCCGCGTCGCCGCGGAAAAACGGGGTTGTCAGCTGCGGCAGCTTTTCCGGTGGCACGCCAGGGCCCTGGTCGCGCACGCTGAGGATGACCCAGGGCCCGGCGCGAACATAACTCACCGTGACCTCGGCGACGCCGGTGTAGGTGCCGCGCCCATAGCGGCGTGCGTTTTCGAACAGGTTGGCGAACACACGCCCGAGCTCGGTGTCGTCGGCCATCACCTTCAGGTCGATGGCCACCCGCGAGCTGATCTTGATCTCGCGCGGGTCGCGGAAACCCGCCGCCTCGCGGTCGATCAGCTGGGCCACGTGCACCGGGCGCATCTGCGTTTCGCCGGGGCGTGCGTAGTCCATGAACTTGTCGATGATGGCGTCGAGCTGGTCGATGTCCATCGCCATGTTGCGCTTGGCTTCCTCGTCGTAGACGCTCATCTCCGTTTCGAGGCGCAGCCGGGCCAGCGGCGTGCGCAGGTCGTGGCTGATGCCGGCCAGCATCACCGCGCGGTCTTCCTCCACCCGCGCCAGTTCACGCGCCATGCGGTTGAAGCCCATGTTGACCTCGCGGATCTCGCTGGTCAGCGTGTTTTCGTCGAGCCGCGAATCGAGATCGCCTTCGCGGATGCGGCTGGCCGCGAACGACAGCTGCTTCAGCGGCCGGTTGATCAGCCTGGCGATGGCCACCGAGCCCACCAGCGTGGCCAGCACGGCAATGCCGATCCAGACGAACCAGGTGCCGCTGGTCAGCGGGCTGGTCTGCGTGGGCTCGGCCTGCAGCCAGTAGCGGTCGCGGTCGATCGAAAAACCCACCCACAGCCCGGGCTGGCCGTTGACGCTGCGGGCGACCACCGATTCCGGCCCCAGCGCAGCGCGCAGTTCGCGGCTGACGCGGCGTGTGAAGCGGTCGACCTCGAAGGCCTCGGCCTGGTCGCCAGGTTCCCGCGGCGTGACGCGGATGACCTCTTGCGCGCCCATGGTCTTGGCCAGCGCAACGCGGTTGATGCCGTCCACCTGCTTCAGCGCCGCACGCGACAGGTTCACGAGGCCGGCGATCTGCTGCGCCTGCTGCACCGCACGCGGCTCGAATTCGAGCGCACGCAGCGTCTGCACCCAGGCGAACACGCCCCCTGCCAGCAGGATGGCCAGCAGGCAGAAGGTGCGCCAGAAAAGGCTGAGGGCGAGTGTCTTGCGCGGCATCTACAGCCCCCCCCCGAAGCGGCCTCGCCGCTCCGCCCCAGGGGGGCGCCGCCAGCGGCCTGGCAGAGCCAGTTCCGCGGCGGCTGCCGGGTTGCACCGAACGCGCCAGGCGGTCGGCACGTCAGCTCGCGCCGTCCGGCACGAAGACGTAGCCCACGCCCCAGACTGTCTGGATGTAGCGCGGCTGCGCCGGGTCGGGCTCCAGCATCTTGCGCAAGCGGCTGATCTGCACGTCCAGGCTGCGGTCGAAGGGTTCGAACTCGCGGCCGCGTGCCAGCTGGGCCAGCTTGTCGCGGCTGAGTGGCTGGCGCGGGTGGCGCACCAGGGCCTTCAGCATGCTGAACTCGCCGGTGGTCAGTGCGATCTGCTCGCCGTTTTTCGACAGGCGGCGCAGGCTGAGGTCGAACTCGAAGGGCCCGAAGGTCACGACCTGGGGTTCCTTGCTCGGCGCGCCGGGGGCTTCCGGCGCCGGGCGGCGGCGCAGCACGGCGTGGATGCGCGCCAGCAGCTCACGCGGGTTGAAGGGCTTGGGCAGGTAGTCGTCGGCGCCGACTTCCAGACCGACGATGCGGTCCACGTCCTCGACCTTGGCCGTCAGCATGATGATGGGCGTGACGTCGTTGGCCGCCCGCAGGCGGCGGCAGATCGACAGCCCGTCTTCGCCGGGCAGCATCAGGTCGAGCACGATGAGGTCGACGGTGTCGCGCGTGAGCACGCGGTTCAGCGCCTTGGCGTCTTCGGCCAGCAGCACCTCGAAGCCTTCCTGCGACAGGTAGCGTCGCAGCAGGTCACGGATGCGGGCATCGTCGTCGACGACGACGATGCGGTCGGCACGGGCGTTGGCAGGGGTGTTCATCACGGCTCCCTATTTGTAACAACGCCATTGTGGGGTCCGTTTTGCCCCGGTCCCGGCGTGGTCTGACCATCTGTTACAAGTCTTTCGGCGGCGGCGGGCCCGGCGCCGGTCAACCCGTGCGGCCCGTCACGCGCTGCAGGTGAGCATCCGTGTTTTTTCCAATGAAGGACATCCCATGCGTTTCGTGATTCCGGCCGTGCTGGCCCTGGCCGGTGCTGCCGCTGCGGCCCAGACCCTGCCGCCGCCGCAGAACGTCGTCAGCCTGACGTCCAGCGCCACTGTCGAGGTGACCAAGGACCTGCTGACCGTGGTGTTTGCCACCACCCGCGAAGGCAGCGACGCCAACGCCGTGCAGAACCAGCTGAAGCAGGCCGTCGACGCTGCGCTGGCCGAACTGCGCAAGGCGGCCAAGCCGGGGCAGATCGAGGTGCAGACCGGCAACTTCTCGCTGTACCCGCGTTATGCACCCAAAGGCGGCATCAACGGCTGGCAAGGCAGCGCCGAGGTGGTGGTCGAAGGCCGCGACATCGCTGGTATTGCCGCGCTGACCGGCCGTGTGCAGACGCTGACGATTGCACGTGTGGCCTTCGGCCTGTCGCGCGAGGCGCGCGAGAAGGTGGACGCCGACGTCACCGGCCAGGCCATCACGAAGTTCCGCGCCAAGGCCGACGGCGTCAGCAAGCAGTTCGGCTTCGGTGGCTACACGATCCGCGAGGTTTCGGTGCAGAGCAACGAACCGCCGCAGGGCCAGCCGATGTACCGCATGCAGGCCGCGCGCGCCGGCGCCGACGAAGCGGCACTGCCGGTCGAAGCCGGCAAGGCCAGTGTCACCGCCAGCGTCAGCGGCAGCGTGCAGATGAAATAGGCCCACCCCCGAAGCGCCTGCGGCGCTCCCCCTCAACGGGGCGACGCCAGCGGCCGGGCGAAGCCCGCCCGCGTCGTCCGCTGGGCTGGGCTTGCAATGCGCCTACTGTGCTGTCCAGCCACCGTCCATGTTCCAGGCGACACCGAGCACATTGTCGCCGACCGGCGAACACATGAAGATCGCCAGCGCGGCCAGCTGCTCGGGCGTGGTGAAACGCAGCGAGGGTTCCTTCTCGGCCAGCAGGTTGCGCTGGGCCTCGGCGACGCTGATGCCACCGGCCTTGGCGCGGTCGTCGATCTGCTTTTGCACCAGCGGCGTCAGCACCCAGCCCGGGCAGATGGCGTTGACGGTGACGCCGCCGGTCGCACATTCCAGCGCCGCAGCCTTGGTCAGCCCGACGATGCCGTGTTTGGCGGCGACATAAGCGCTCTTGCCGGCCGAGGCCACCAGGCCATGGGCCGAGGCGACGTTGATGACACGGCCCCAGCCGCGCTGTTTCATGCCCGGCAGGGCCACACGCATCGCGTGGAAGGCCGAGCTGAGGTTGATGGCGATGATGGCGTCCCAGCGTTCGATGGGGAAGTCCTCGACGTTGGCCACGTACTGGATGCCGGCGTTGTTCACCAGGATGTCGGGCCCGCCCAGCTGCGCCTGGCACTGGCGCACCATGTCCTCGATCTGCTCGGGCTTGCTCATGTCCGCGCCGTGGTAGGCCACCTGGCCGCCGATGGCCTTCACCTGGGCGACGGCGCCGTCGACATCGCCGAAGCCGTTGAGCATCACCTTGGCGCCCTGCTGCGCCAGCGCGATGGCCATGCCCAGGCCGATGCCGCTGGTGGAGCCGGTGACGAGCGCGGTTTTTCCCTGAAGCATGGAGTTCTCCGGCAGCCGGTTGTTACGATGGCCGGATTATCAAGCCGCTGCTGACGTCGCCATGACCGAACCCCGCCTGCACCATGTGCAATGCCTGGACAACCGGGGCCTGCATCGCATGGCCTATTGGGAATGGGGCGACGCCCACAACCCCCAGGTGCTGGTCTGTGTGCACGCCCTGACGCGCCAGGGGCGCGACTTCGACGCCCTGGCGCGCGACCTGGCCGGCAGCTACCGCGTGGTCTGCCCCGACGTCGTCGGCCGTGGCCGCAGCGACCGCCTGGCCGACCCCATGGGCTACGCCATTCCCGCCTATGTCGCCGACATGGTGACGCTGCTGGCGCGGCTGGACGCCGAGACCGTCGACTGGGTCGGCACCTCGATGGGCGGGCTGATCGGCCTGGGCCTGGCCAGCCTGCCGTCAGCGGCCGGGAGCCCGGTGCGCAAGCTGGTGCTGAACGATGTCGGCCCGACGATCCAGCCGGCCTCGCTGCAGCGCATCGGTACCTACCTGGGTGCGCCGGCCCATTGGCAGACCTTGGACGAAGCGGCCGACGCACTGTGGGCCATTTCGCAGAGTTTCGGCCCGCACACACGGGAGCAGTGGCTGGCGATGACGGCGCCGCAGATCGTGCCCGACACCGAACGCGGCAGCGGCTTCAAGCCGCACTACGACCCGGCGATTGCCGTGCCCTTTCGCGCCATCACGCCCGAGATCGCCGCTGCCGGTGAAGCCATGCTGTGGCAGAGCTATGAGCGCCTGGCGATTCCGACGCTGCTGCTGCGGGGTGCCGACTCCGACCTGCTCTCGCACGACACGGCGCTGGCGATGACGCAGCGTGGCCCCAGGGCGCAGTTGGTGGAGTTCGCCGGCGTCGGCCATGCGCCGACGCTGCAGGCCGAGGACCAGCGCGCGGCCGTGCGCCGTTTCCTGCTCGGCCCATGAAGACCCAGGCGCCCGGCGCCCAGGCCGCGGCGATCGTGCAACTGGCGGGCCAGGAGCCCGTGCCCGGCGGCGAAGACGGTGCTTCGGCACTGGCGCGTGCCCGTGCCTTTGCCGAGCCCTTGCTGGCCGGCCAGCTGCTGGACACCGGCGAAGACGCCTTGTCGCATGCCGACGGCGTGGCGGCCGTGCTGCAGGCCATCGGCGCCGCACCGGCGATGCGCGCCGCCGCCTACCTGGTCTACGCCGGCGACTTTCTGCAGCGCCCCGAGGAGATGGTGGCCAAGGCCTTCGGGCCCGGCTACGGCAGCCTTGTCACCTACACCCGCAAGCTGGTGCAGATCCAGCGTGCGGCACGTGCCGCCCAGGTGGGGCCGGCGCAGCGCGCCGAGCAGACCGAACGTGTGCGCAAGATGCTGCTGGCCTTCAGCCGCGACCTGCGTGTGGTGCTGCTGCGCCTGGCCTCGCGGCTGCAGACGCTGCGCTGGTACGCCGCCAGCAAGCGCCCCTGCCCACACGATCTGGCCGAGGAATCGGCCCAGGTGTTTGCGCCGCTGGCCAACCGCCTGGGCATCTGGCAGATCAAGTGGGAGCTCGAGGACCTGGCCTTCCGTTTCCTGCAGCCCGAGGCCTACAAACACATCGCGCGGCTGCTCGACGAAAAACGCACCGAGCGCGAAGCCGGCATCGAGGCCGCGCGTGCGCAACTCGCGCAGCGCCTGCACGAAGCCGGCATCGCCGCCGACGTGCAGGGCCGGCCCAAACACCTGCACAGCATCTGGAAAAAGATGCAAGGCAAACACCTGAGCTTCGAACGTGTGTTCGACGTGCGTGCACTGCGTGTCATCGTCGACGACGTGTCGGCCTGCTACGCCGCGCTGTCGCGTGTGCACGAGTGTTTCCGTGCCGTCGACGGCGAGTTCGACGACTACATCGCCCGTCCCAAGCCCAACGGCTACCAGAGCCTGCACACCGTGGTGCTGACCGAGGATGGTCGACCGGTCGAAGTGCAGATCCGCACCCGCGCCATGCACGAACACGCCGAACACGGCGTGGCCGCGCACTGGATGTACAAGGAGGCGGGCGCCAAGGGCTATGCCGGCGTTTCTGCGGCCGGCGAATACGAAGAGCGCATCGCCGAGGCGCGCAAGGCCGTGCTGCGCGAACTGCTGGCCTGGGAACGCGACTTCGCCGAGCAGGCCGGGCCGGCGGCACCGGTGGCCACGCAACAAGACGTCGACACCGGCGACCGCATCTACGTCTTCACGCCGCAGGCCACCATCATCGACCTGCCGCTGGGCGGCACGCCGGTGGACTTCGCCTACGCGCTGCACACCGACCTCGGCCACCGCTGCCGCGGCGCCAAGGTCGACGGCGCGATGGTGCCGCTGAACACGGCGCTGCAGTCCGGCCAGACGGTGGAGGTCGTCGCCGCCAAGGAAGGTGGCCCGTCGCTGGACTGGCTGAACACCGAACTCGGCTACCTGAAGAGCCCCCGTGCACGCGCCAAGGTGCGCGCCTGGTTCAACGCCCAGACCCAGGGGCTGACGATCGCGCGCGGCCGCGAACTGGTGGAAAAGACGCTGCAGCGCGAAGGCCGCACGGCGATGAAGCTGGAGAGCCTGGCCGAGCAGCTGGGCTTCAAGACGGCCGACGCGTTGTTCGAGGTCGTCGGCAAGGACGAGTTCTCGCTGCGCAACATCGAGAACCTGCTGCGCCCCACCGAGCCGCCGCCGTCGGAAGACGCCGGCGTGCACCTGAGCCGCGCCCGTGCCGACAGTGGCAAGGGCGGGGTGCTGGTGGTGGGCGTCGAGTCGCTGCTGACGACGCTGCCGCGCTGCTGCCGCCCGGCGCCACCCGACGCCATCGGCGGCTACGTCACCCGTGGCAAGGGTGTGGCCATCCACCGCCTGGACTGCAGCAACTTCCGCCACCTGCGGCAGAAAAGCCCCGACCGTGTCATCGAGGTCGAGTGGGGTGGTGCCAAGGACGGTGTCTACCCTTTGGACGTGCTGATCGAAGCCGCCGACCGCCAAGGCCTGCTGCGCGACATCTCCGAGGTGTTTGCGAAGGAGAAGATGAACGTCACCGGCGTCAACACGCAGAGCGTGAAAGACAGCCGTGGCGGCACGGCCTGGATGACCTTCACGGTGGAAGCGCCCGATGCAGCGCGGCTGGCGCAGGCGCTGGCCCACATTGCACGGGTGCCGGGCGTGCGGCACGCGCGGCGCAAGTAACACGGTTCAGGCGCTTGCCGCCACCAGCCAGCGGTGCGGTGCGGTCGAGGTGCAGACCGTGCTGCGCCAGAGCCCGGGCGTGACATCGCCATCGCCGCCGTGCTGCTGCAGCAGCAACTGCACTTGCAAAGCTTGCAGGCGCCAGGCTTCACCGGCAGGCAGGCCTGTCCAGGCTGGTGCGCCGCGTGGCAGCCGGTACTGCAGCGTGGCGCCGGGCGCCAGCGGCTGGCTGCGCAGCAGGTGGCGTGTCCAGCGCCGGGCCTGCGGCTGCAGCGTCCAGAACCCGCCGTCCGCCTTGTCGACATGCAGCGAGAACATGGCCCAGCCGCACGCGTTGTCGTGTTGCCAGAGCCGCAGTTCGTCGACGCCGGCGTTGTGCACGGCCAGGCTCAGCGCGTCGTCGTCCAGCGTCAGCAGCAGTTGCAGGGGCGCTGGCGTCACAGCCAGTTCAGCACCAGGCGGCGCGAGGTGGCGAGCAGCTTGTTGCCGTTGCAGACGTCGATGACACGCAGGCGGAAGGTCCAGCTGCCGCGGTCGGCGGCCAGACCTCTGGGGCTGTCGCGACCGCGGTAGATGTGGCCGAAGGCCTGGTTCTGGCGCCCGGCATTGTCGAGATAGCGGTCGCCGACGCCGGGATCGGAGTGCGGGCCGGCGCGGTGGCCGTAGCGTGTGTTGGCGTCGTCGCGGTCCTCGATGAAGCTGCCGGCCGGGTGCGCCGCCGGGAAACCGGCATGCGGCACGGTGCCGGTGCCGGCTGCCACCGAAGCAGCACGCCAGGCGGCGTCCCATTGCAGGTCCTGCCGCACCTCACAGCACGAGGGCAGCACACCGTTGGCAGGGTCGCTCTCGAATTCGGCAAACATGTTGAACGTGGTCGTGCGTGGTGCGGCACGGGCGATGTTGACCGGCCCGGCCACGTCGTAGCGTGGCCCGCGCTTGACCTGGCCCTTGCCGGCACCTTCGGCCCCGATCTCGCGGAACAGCGGGCGTGCCGTCGCCGGGCCGAGTTTGCCGTCCTGCGTCAGCCCGAAGCTGGCCTGCCAGTCGACGACGAACTCGACGAACTCCTGGTCGATGACGGCCGGCGTCGGCGAAGCGCCGATGACGTCGCGCACCAGTTCGATGACCTCGGCGCTGTTCGGGATGTTGTTCAGCACCTGCTCGTTGAAGGCGATGGCCGCTGCCAGCTCGTCGGGTGTCAGCACACGGCCGTCGACGGTGGGGTTGGGGGGCTCGATCGCCAGGTCGCGCTGGATCATCGGCGCGATCTGCATGGCCTGGCGCGCGATGCCGCCGGCGCCGTTGCCGGTCTGCTGCACCACGTGCGCCAGCTCGTGGGCCAGCAGGCGGTCGCCGGCAGCGCTGCCG
>JBASTF010000188.1:0-2492 GCA_049274755.1 Rubrivivax sp.
TCGAAACCGCCAATCTACCTGCGTCGAGCGCGGCGCGAATACCTACCTGCCCGGTGTCCGGCTCGGGCCCGCGATGGGCTGGTCAGCGGCAACCGTGTCAATTTGCTGGAAAGATACGATTACCCCTCGTAGAGGTTGCGGTCCATGATGTCGGCGGCCAGCCGCGCCAGCGACTGCGCCTGCTGCGTGGCCCTGCCCAGCGAGCCGCGGTACAGGTCCTGGATAGCCAGGGCCACGCGGTCGCGTGTGCGCGAACCGGCTTCGTTGATCTGCTGCAGCACGGCCTTCAGCCGCGCTTGTGCGCCGCCTTGCAGGCCGGCGACGAGACGGCCGTTCCAGACCACCCGCCGCAGGTCAGCATTGATGGCGTCGACCTCGGCGCGGATGGCGGCCAGTTCGCCGTTGTCCAGCGTCAGGTGCGCCGAGTCGTCGACGCTGTCGTGGCGGCTGCGGAAGGCCGTGGTCAGCGAGACCATGGCCTGTGCGCGCCAGCCCGGGCCGGCGTAGCCCTGGTAGCCCGCAGCCGCGCAGGTCACCGCCAGGTATTCGCGGCCACCAAACGTGATCAGCGACAGCCCTTCGCATGCGGCCGTCTGCAGCCGCGACCCCAGCGGCACATGGGCGTTGTCGTTGCTGGCGACGACACGGCGCTCGCCGTCCAGCAGCACCAGGGCGGCGTAACGCCGCTCGTCGGCGACGCTGGCGAAGATGCGCTCCATCTCGTCGGCGAGGCGGAAACGCAGCACCAGCACGCCGACGCAGCGGCCGGCGCCGTCGTCGACACGGTGGCCGTACAGCAGCACCGGCGTCTCGTCGTCGCCGAGGTCGCTGCGGCCATAACGTTCGGCATAACCGCGGCCGGCCAGCGCCGCGGCCAGCACCGGGTCGCTGCTGGTCTGCGCGGCCGCGCTGTCGGCCAGGCGGGCCAGCACACGGCCATCGGGGGCCAGCAGCACGATGTCGTCGTAGACGCTGTATTTGGCGCGGTACTCACGCAGCCGCTGCAGCAGCGGGCCACGCTGGGTGTCGCGCTCCAGCGCGTCGGCGGCACAGAAGCGGCGCAACGGTTCGTCGGTGGCCAGGAAGCCGACATCGGCCGTGCGTTCGTAGAGGTTGCGCACCAGGATGTCGACCGTGCACTGCGCGGTCGACGCCAGTTCGTCGCGCAGTTCGGCGACGCTGCCGCTGCCCAGCTGGTCGAGCAGGCGCTGCTGCAGCGAGGCAAAACGCGAACGTGTCTGCGCCAGCATCGGCAGGATGGATTCCGCCTCGTCGGGGCAGCTGATGGCGGAACTGGCCTCGATCATTTGCCAGAGCAGGCTCAGGTCGCGCAGGTCGCGTTCGGCGGACTGCACGCGGCGCATGTGCGGCAAGAGGTCTTCGGCGAGGTCCATGGTGCTGGCAGGATTGGTCACCCTTGCAGGCTACGCGGCTGCGGCGCCAGCGGTCCGCGGATCAGCACCGGAGTTCGCCGCCTGATCGGCGGCAGCCGCGGCATCAGCCCGGTGCAAGCCGCATGATGCAAAATTATGAATTCAGAAACCCCGTCACCGCCGTGGCCGACGACGTCCAGACCCTCACCGCCGCCGCACGCCCGCTGTCGCCGCGCGCCCTGTACCAGGACGTTGCCGAACGGCTGCGCCAGGCCATCTTCGACCGCGAGCTCGAACCCGGCAGCTGGATCGACGAACTGAAGCTTTGCGCGGACTATGGCATCAGCCCCACGCCGCTGCGCGAGGCGCTGAAGGTGCTGGCCGTCGAAGGCCTGGTGACGATGAAGGTCCGGCGCGGCGCCTACGTCACCGAAATGAGCCGCGACGACGTGGCCCAGGTCTACCACCTGCTGGCCCTGCTGGAGAGCGATGCCGCCGGGCGTGTCGCAGCCCAGGCCAGCGACGCGCAGCGCGCCGAACTCGCAGCGCTGCACGAGCGCCTGGAGAAGCAGGTGCGCCAGCGCGACGCGTTTTTCGCCACCAACGAAGCCTTCCACATGGCCTTGCTGCAGATGGCCGGCAACCGCTGGGCGATGCAGATGGTGATCGACCTGCGCAAGGTGATGAAGCTCAACCGCCACCACTCGCTGTTCAAGCAGGGGCGGCTGGCGGATTCGCTGGCCGAGCACCGCGCCATCGTGGCGGCGATCCAGGCCGGCGACGCGTCAGCGGCGACACAGCTGATGAAGGCACATTTCGAAAGCGGGCTGGAAGCGGCCGCCTGAAAGGACCCCCGATGAAGATTCACGAATACCAAGCCAAGGAACTGTTGAGGGCGCACGGCGTGCCGGTGCCGAGGGGCCACGCGGCATTCACGGTGCGGGAAGCCGAAGAGGCGGCGCAAAAGCTGGGCGGCTCGGTGTGGGTCGTCAAAGCCCAGATCCACGCCGGCGGCCGCGGCAAGGGCGGCGGCGTCAAACTCGCCCGCACCCCGGCCGAACTGACCGCACTGGCCGGCCAGATCCTGGGCATGCAGCTCAAGACCCACCAGACCGGCCC
>JBASTF010000189.1:0-2409 GCA_049274755.1 Rubrivivax sp.
GTGCAGCGCAGCGGCGCCTATGCCGTGACCGTGCCCGCCGGCGGCCGCGGCATCGACCAGGACGGCAACGGTGTCATCGACTCCACCGAAGGCGTGAACGCCGCGGCGCCGCGCACCATCATCAGCAGCCGCGACGGCCTGCGCCAGACCGTCGTCGACATCATGCAGCTGGTGCGCCAGATCGAGGCCGGCATCGACGTCGACGGCGACGGCGGCGTGGACCTCGATGCGCAGCGCATCTACTACACCGGCCAGTCCTTCGGCGGCATCTACGGCACCATCCTGCTGGGCAGCGAACCCGGCATCCAGGCCGGTGTGCCGAACGTGCCGGGCGGCTCCATCACCGAGGTGGCGCGCCTGGGGGCCTTCCGCTTCCTGACGGCGCTGACACTGGCGCTGCGCCAGCCGCAACTGCTGAACCTGCCACCGCTGCCGGGTGTGCCTTCGCCCTACGACCTGCAGTTCAACGAGAACATCCCGCTGCGCGACCTGGCGCCGGTGACGAACACGGTGGCCGGTGCGATGGACATCCAGCAGGTGCTGGACCGCTTCGAGTGGGTGCAGCAGCCAGGCAACCCGGTGAGTTATGCCGCGGCGATCTCGAAGCCGGTGATCTTCCAGTTCGCGAAGGGCGACCAGACGGTGCCGAACCCGACGACCAGCGCGATCCTGCGCGCAGGCAACCTGGCCGGCCGCGCCACCTACTTCCGCAACGACCTGGCCTACGCCACGAACGCCGGCGTCGGCAAGAACCCGCATGTGTTCCTGACCAACATCGGCAACGCGGCGGCAGCGGGTTATGCGGTGGCCGCGCAGCAGCAGATCGCGGCCTTCTTCGCCAGCGGCGGCGTCACGGTGCTGGACCCCGATGGCGCCGCGGGCCCGTACTTCGAGGTGCCGATCGCCGGGCCGCTGCCGGAGACGCTGAACTACATCCCGTAGCCGGCGGCGCGAGGGCTACAGCACTTCGCTGGCGAAGTCGGCGAGCCGCGAGCGCTCGCCGCGCGCCAGCGTCACGTGGCCGCCGTGCGGCCAGCCCTTGAAGCGGTCGACGGCATAGGTCAGGCCGCTGGAGCCTTCGGTGAGGTAGGGCGTGTCGATCTGCGCCAGGTTGCCCAGGCAGACGATCTTCGTGCCCGGGCCGGCGCGTGTGATCAGCGTCTTCATCTGCTTGGGGGTGAGGTTCTGCGCCTCGTCGATCAGCACGAACTTGTTCAGGAAGGTGCGGCCGCGCATGAAGTTCAGGCTCTTGATCTTGATCTTCGAACGCACCAGGTCGTTGGTGGCGGCACGGCCCCATTCGCCGGCGCTGCTGTCGCTGCGCGCCAGCACTTCCAGGTTGTCGTCGAGCGCGCCCATCCAGGGGCCCATCTTCTCTTCTTCGTTGCCAGGCAGGAAGCCGATGTCGTCACCCACGGGCACCGTCACGCGGGTGACGATGATCTCGGTGTAGCGGCGGTCGTCCAGCACCTGGGAGAGGCCGGCGGCCAGCGTCATCAGCGTCTTGCCGGTGCCCGCGGTGCCGGTGAGGGTGATGAAGTCGCACTCCGGGTCCATCAGCAGGTTCAGCGCGAAGTTCTGTTCGCGGTTGCGTGCCGTCACGCCCCAGACGGCGTTTTTGCCGTGGGTGTATTCACGCAGCGTCTTCAGCACCGCGGTCTTGCCGGTGATCTCGGTGACACGGGCGTACAGCGGCGTTGCGCCTGGTGTTTCGAGATAGACGAACTGGTTGATCAGCAGCGAGGGCACCAGCGGGCCGCTGATGCGGTAGTAGGTGAAGCCGCCCTGCTGCCAGCTTTCCATGGTCTTGCCATGGCGCTCCCAGAAGTCGGCCGGCAGCGGCAGCACGCCGGTGTACAGCAGGTCGCCGTCTTCCAGCGTCTTGTCGTTGAAGTAGTCCTCGGCCGGCAGGCCCAGGGCGCGTGCCTTGACACGCATGTTGATGTCCTTGGACACCAGCACGACTTCGCGCCCCGGCTGCTGTTCACGCAGCGACTGCACGACACCGAGGATCTGGTTGTCGGCCTTGCCCTGCGGCAGGCCGGCAGGCAGCTTGATGTCCAGCAGCTGGGTCTGGAAATACAGCTTGCCGCCGGCTTCGCGGTGGCCGGTCTTGGCCAGCGCAATGCCGGCCTTGGGGTCCAGGCTGCCGTCGATGGCCAGGGCGTCGAGCTCGCGGCTGACCTGGCGCACGTTGCGCGAGACCTCGCTCATGCCCTTCTTGTGGCCGTCGAGCTCTTCCAGCGTGATCATCGGCAGGAAGACGTCGTGCTCCTCGAAGCGGAACAGCGACATCGGGTCGTGCATCAGCACGTTGGTGTCCAGCACGAAGAGCTTGGCCGGGCCATCGCTCACCGGGCGACGGCGGCGGGTGCTGCTGCCTGCGGCGGGTTTGGCCGAGGCCGATGG
>JBASTF010000190.1:0-20442 GCA_049274755.1 Rubrivivax sp.
CCTGGGCGCCTTGGCGGCACGCGCCGCGAGTTCGGCCCGCCCGGATCTTGCCGCTCGACGGTGAGCGGTAAGTCGCCGGCGCCCCGCAACTGGTGCGGCACCTTGCCGTCGGCCGTCACGGGCTTGAAGGATGCGCCGATCCCCTCGGCCGTCAGCGCGGGGCCGGGTTCGAACTGGGCGAACGCGAAGCCGACCTCGGTGTCACCGATCAGCTTGCCGCGATCGTCGCAGGTGATCTCGATCGTTGCGGCCCTTCGTTGCGGGGTGTCGTTGCGCCGCGGTGCCCCGGCGCGAGCTCCTTGCGCAAAGCTTCGGGTTGACAGTCCCCTTGGCATGTCACATCATTTGCCAAACGAACGTTTGTTTTTTGTCTGCGGCGACGCACTTCCATGTCGAGTCGGGCGCCAACGCCGGACCGGCCCTTTCGACAATCGAATCACCCCACCCATGTCGTCCCGCCCGCTGCGTTCTCCGCGCTCCGACAGCCGCCTGCAAGGCCTGCTGGACGTCGCCGCGAGCCTGTTCGCGCAGCGCGGCTATGCCGCGACCTCGATGCGCGACATCGCGCTGGGCGTGAAGATGCTGCCGGGCTCGGTCTACTACCACTTCGCGTCGAAGGAAGAGCTGCTGGTCGCCGTCTACGAAGCCGGTGTCGGCGAACTGGAGGGCGCCGTGCACGCGGCCCTGAAGCCGGGCGCCGAACCCTGGCTGCGGCTCGAAGCCGCCTGCCTGGCGCACCTGCAGACCGTGCTCAAGAGCAGCGACTACGCGCAGGTGCTGATCCGCGTGCTGCCCGAGGACGTGCCGCCGGTGGCCGAACGCCTGCGCACGCTGCGCGCCGGTTACGAGCAGGTGTTCCGCGAGCTGGTGGCCGCCCTGCCCTTGCCCGCAGGCACCGACCGGCACGCGCTTCGATTGATGTTGCTCGGCGCGCTCAACTGGGCGCGCTTCTGGTTCGATCCGCAAGGCCGCGAGACCCCGCGCGGCCTGGCGCGCAAATTCGTGGGGCTCCTGAAGGAAGCACAACATGCAGCATGAACGCCCGCCCAAGGTCGTCGTCACCAAGATCGGCTTCGACGGTCATGACCGCGGCAGCCGCGTCATCGCCGCCTGCCTGCGCGATGCCGGCATGGAAGTGGTCTACACCCCGCCGTGGCAGGAGATCACCACCGTCGTCAAGCTGGCGATGGAAGAGGACGCCGACGTCATCGGCATCTCGTCACTGGCCACCGACCACCTGATCGTGCCCAGGCTGATGGACGCGCTGCGCGCCGCCGGGCTGGCCGACATCCAGGTCATCGTCGGGGGCATCGTGCCCGCCAAGGACGAGAAGCTGCTGCTGGCGGCCGGCGTGGCCCAGGTCTTCCACCCCGGCGCCGCGCTCGACGACATCGTCACTGCCGTGCGCGCGCTGGCCGCCGCACGCCATGCCCGCCAAGGAGCCTCCGCATGAACAAGCCCGTCCCGCAAATCGCTGCCGCCGACCTGTCGCAGGCCCAGCTCCGCTGGGAACAGGCCTTCGCCGCCGGTGCCGGGCAATCCGAGCCGCTGCGCAACCGGTCCGGCGTCGAGATCAAGCCTCTGTACACGCCGCACGACTGGTCGGGCACGGCCTATGCCGACAGCCTGGGTTTCCCTGGCGAGTACCCCTACACCCGCGGCATCTACCCCACGATGTACCGAGGGCGCAGCTGGTCGCAGCGCCAGCTCATCGGCCTGGGGGTGCCGGAGGACTACAACAGCCGGGTCAAGGAGATGCTGGCGCTGGGCGCCTCGGCACTGTCGCTGATCCCGTGCAACTCGGTCTTCCGCGGCTACGACGCCGACGAGGTGCCGGCCGAGCTGCTGGGCACCTGCGGCACGGTGATCAACCACGTCGGCGACATGGACCGCGCGCTCGACGGCGTGCCCATCGGCGACCTCTCCACAGCCATGAACGACCCTTCGCCGTTCACCCTGCTGGCCTTCGAACTGGCGGTGGCCAAGCGGCGCGGCGTGCCCTGGACGCGCATCACCGGCACCTCGAACCAGAGCGACTGCATCTCGCACTTCGTCGCCAATCACATGTTCTTCCGCATCGCGCTGCAGGGCGCGCGGCGCATCGTGGTCGACCACATCGCCTTCGCCAACCAGCAGGTGCCGGACTGGAACCCGCTGTCCATCGTCGGCCAGCACATGCAGCAGGCGGGGGCCACGCCGGCAGAGGCGATGGCCTTCACGCTGTGCTCGGCCATCCAGTACGCCGAAGACTGCATCGCCGCGGGCATGGACCCCGACCGCTTCCTGCCGCGCTTCACCTTCTTCTTCGACATCTCGGTCAGCCTGTTCGAAGAGGTGGCCAAGTTCCGCGCCGGCCGCCGCGTCTGGGCCAAACTGTGCCGCGAACGCTTCGGCGCCAAGGACCCGCGCTCGTGGCGCTTCAAGTTCCACGGCCAGACCTCGGGCGTGGACCTGACGCGCCAGCAGCCGCTGAACAACATCGCCCGCGTCACCACGCAGGCCATGGCCGGCATCTTCGGCGGCCTGCAGTCGCTGCACACCGATTCCTACGATGAGGTCTTCTCCACCCCCACGACGGAGGCCGCGCGCATCGCCGTGGCGACGCAGAACATCCTGCGCGAGGAAGCCCGCCTCACCGATGTCATCGACCCGCTGGGCGGCTCGTATTACGTCGAGTCGCTGACCGACCAGATGCAGCAGAAGATCGAGGCCATCATCGACCTGATCGACGCCGCGGGCGGCATGTACAAGGCGGTCGAACAGGGCCTGGTGCAGGAGATGATCGGCGACTCGGCGCTGGCCTTCCAGAAGCGCGTCGACGCCGGCCAGGAGACCGTGGTCGGTGTCAACAAGTACACCGTCGAGGAAGACCCGGCCGACTACCCCGCGCTCGACTACCCGGATCGCCGACGCATGGACGAGTACCTGGCCAAGCTCAAGGCCTTCAAGGCCGAACGCTCCGCCGTTGCGGTGGACAACGCGCTCGCCGCGCTGGCCGCGGCCGCGCAGTCGAAGCGGGACAACGTATTCGCGCAGGTCGTCGCCGCGGCCGAAGCCTGCGCCACGCATGGGGAGATCTGCGCCACGCTGCGTCGTGAAATGGGCTTCGGTCAGCCCTTGACGATCGTTTGATGAACGCCGAAACGAACCCGCTCGAAGCCATCCTGGCAGGCGACCGGCGCGCGGTGGCGCGCGCCATCACGGCGCTGGAGAACGAGAGCAACACCGCGCACGCCGTGCGCGCCATGGTGGCCGCGCACGTCGGCCGCGCCCATGTTGTCGGTGTCACCGGGCCGCCGGGGGGCGGCAAGTCCACGCTGGTGTCGGGCCTGATCAAGCAATTGCGCGGGCGCGGCCACACGGTGGCGGTGGTCGCGGTCGATCCGTCCAGCCCCTTCACCGGTGGCGCCGTGCTCGGCGACCGCATCCGCATGGGCGAGCACCAGGCCGACGAAGGGGTGTTCATCCGCTCGCTCGCCTCGCGCGGCCACCTGGGCGGGCTGGCACGCTCGGCCACCGACGTCGTTGACGTCTTCGATGCCGCCGGCTACCACACGGTGATCGTCGAAACCGTCGGCGCCGGGCAGTCCGAGGTCGAGGTCACGCGCATCGCCGACACACGCCTGGTGGTCTGCCCGCCGGGGCTGGGCGACGACATCCAGGCCATCAAGGCTGGCGTGCTGGAGATCGCCGACGCCTTCGTCGTCAGCAAGGCCGACCTGCCCGACGCCCGGCGGACCGAGAACGAATTGCTGTCGATGCTCATGCTGCGCCGCAGCCCGGCTGCCAGGCCGCCGGTTCTGCGCACCATCGCGACCACCGGCGAAGGCTTGCGCGAACTGGTCGACTGGCTGGAACAGCGCACGCAGCGCGCCAGCCGCCACGCCGCCACGGAGGACCGCGCCGCGCGCGACCTGGTCGGACGTTCGATCGCCGCCGACGGCTACGCCAGGCACCTGGGGTTCGAACTCGTGGCCGCGGCCCGCGGCACGGCCACCGTGCGCATGCGGGTGGGGCCGCAGCATGTGAACTTCAACGGCCGCTGCCACGGCGGCGCCATCTTCTCCCTGGCCGACACGGCGCTCGGCCTGGCCTGCAATTCCCACGGCACGATCGCCGCGTTGATCGACGGCAACATCAGCATCTCGACCGGCGTCGAGCCTGGCGACTGGCTGATAGCGCATGCCACCGAGGTATCGCGCTCGCGCAAGGTCGGCGTGTACCGTGTCGACGTGAACCGCGCCGGCGACCAGGCGCACATCGCCTGCTTGTCGGGAACGGTCTACCTCACCGCCAAGCCGGTGACGATCGCAGCGCCGGGCGAGCGGCCAGGCATCGCGCCGCCGCTGAACTGATGGCCCGCCCGCCGATCCGTCAATTCAAACGCGCCCTGTCAGCAGGCGCTCGACCCGACGCGGGCGCGCCGGCCGCGGCGGCAGCACAGGCCGGTGCGCTGGCCTTGCTGGCACGCAGCGTTGCCATGGGGCACCGTCGCCTGGCTTTGCTGCGGTTGCTGGCCGCTGTGCGTGTCCGTGCGGTCGTCCCGGCATCCGACTGGGCCTATTGCGACAAGGTTGCATCGCAAGCGGCGGACGAAGCCCTCCGCGGCCTGTTTGCGGAGGCCGAGCGCACCGCCGGTGGCGGGCTCGTCAGAACGGTTGGCCAGGCGCCGATGCAGAGCCCCCACACTCACCGCCCGAAGACGCCCGCGGCCGCTGCGAGGCCCACGCCGCCGACCCGAGCATGCGATGAACAAGGCTGAAAACCATGCCGTCAGCGCAATGCGGACCCCCATTGGCAGCTTCGGCGGTGCGCTGAAGGATGTCCCCCTGTCGCCGTTGAGCTCTGGTGACAATGTGCATCGACGGTTGGGAGGGCATCGTCCTGATCTTCGAGCGCGCCTGCTGGTCCCGGCTGCCGCGAACCGGCAGCGCAGCGCCGCCACCTTCTTCGTCCAGCAGCTCTGGGTTCGGGTCATGCCCATTTCCTGGCTCTCGGTGGCGGGTCAAGACTCGGGGCGTCGGCCCCGGCGCTGCCGGCCAACACGACGCTGGCGTTGTCGATGACGCAGCGAGGGCAGGTGCCATCCATGAACTGCGCCGCCTGCAGAAGAAAGTGCTTGGCCTCGAAGCCGTTTACCTCGGGTAGTACTGGATGAACGGGCGCCGCGCGTACGCCAGGGTCAGCCCCGCGCACTGTGCCGTGACCGCCTTGCCGGCCACCTCCAGGCGATGCGACGAGGTGTCGTGCTGCATCTCCTCGCCCGGCACGAAGTCGAATTCGCCCGCACGCTTGGACGCCGCGCGCAACTCGGCCTCGCGCACCCAGCGCGTGAGCGTGCTGCAGGGCAGCCGCAGGTCATGCTCGTCAGCCAGGATCTGGCCCATGCGCGCTCGCAGTTCGATCCGTCAGGCCGCTCCACGCGCCGGGGCCATGCGCCGTGACAGCGCCGAGCGACGGGCCAGCAGGAACTGGTGAAGCAGTTCCGGGTAGTTCTGATGCACCGCTTCGGCGACCGACGGCCTGGTCGCCAACGCGCCGCGCCAGCGCTGGACCTTCGGTAGGTCACGCCAGAACCCGAAGTCGTCGATCGCGTCGAAGACATCGAAGTAGCGGAATGCCGAGCCGAAAACCGCGTCGACGAGGCTGAAGGACGCGCCCGCGAAGTAGGGCCCCTCGCCGAGTGCTTCCTCGAGGCGAACCAGCCGGGCACGAATGTCCGCGGCTCGCGCGACAAGCGTCGTTTCGTCTGCAGCGTGGTAGAAGGCCCCGGTCGCGTTCAGCAGCGCCGAGCCGAACTCCATCCACGAGCGGTGCTGTGCCCGCTGCAGCGCGTTGGCCGGGTGCAGACGTGGCAGTGCCGTTTCCTCCAGGTACTCGCAGATCACGGCGGACTCGAAGATTGGCTCCTCGCCCACCAGCAGCACCGGCGTCTTGCCCAAGGGCGAGACTTTCAGGAACCAGTCCGGCTTTTTCGCCAGGTCGATGTCGCGACGCTCAAAGGGCACTCCCTTCTCGATCAGCACGATCGCCGCGCGCTGCACGTACGGGCACAGGGCGTGCGACACCAATACAAGAGGCGCGCTCACTGGACCAATCCTTCGGCGCGCAACGCGTCCTGAACTCGCGGCCGATGCGAAACACGGTCCACGTAGGTCTTCAAGTGCGGGTACGGTGTCAGCGGCAAGGCGAGGAAGTTGGCCCAGTTGACGATCGTAAAGGCATACGCATCGGCCACGCTGTACTCGCATGCCAGGTAGTCCTGCTTCGACAGCAGCGTTTCGAGTTCGGCAAATCGCGCGGCCAGCTTGTCCTTGGCCGCCTGCCGGGTCGAGGCGGCCGTCTCCTTGTGCCACAGCCAGGGGCTAAAGACCTTGTGCAGTTCGGTGCTGACGAAAGTGAGCCATTCGACCACCGCCAGCCGTCGGGCCGAACCCGGGACGCCGATCAGGGCCTTCGCCGGGTCGAGGTCGGCCACGTACTGCAGCAGCGAAGAGGCCTCGGTGTGGCGCGAGCCGTCGTCCAGCTGTAGCAGTGGCACGTAGCCACGCGGTGAGATGGCGTGGAAATCCGCACCGTCGGCTGTCGTGTGCTTGGCCAGGTCGACGGCAACGCTGTCGAAGTTCGCGCCGATCTCGCGCAAGGCAACGTGGACGGCCAGCGAGCAGGCGCCGGGTGCGTAGTAGAGCTTCATGAGATTTCCAATCGGGGGGTGAGCATCGAATCCACCGTGGTCGGTCAGGCAGCACGGACTTGAGGAACCAGCAGCGAACTGCGCTTGATGGCTGCGGCGCCGTCCCCTAGCAGCCATAGTGCGATGGACGCCGCGATCAGGAACACCGGGTACTCCCAGCCACCGCCGGCGCTGGTGTGGACCCAGCCGTTGGGCAGATGGACCCAGGCGGCCACTGCCATCACCGGCACCAGGGCCAGCGCGACCTGCCGCGCGTAGACGCCCAGCAGCAGCGCGATGCCGCCCAGCAGTTCAGCCGCGAAGACCGGGTAGGCCAGGAAGCCCGGAAAGCCGACGCTCACGAAGTACTGCGCTGTGCCGGGCAGGGTGAAGACCAGGAGCTTGAGCAGGGCGTGAGCCATCCACATGATGCCGAGGCTGATGCGAAGCAGTGCGATGCCGATCTGTGTGGAAGAAGGGATGGAGGGGTTCATGGTGTGACTCCAGAGGGATGGTGGACGGGATGAATGTAGGATTGCGAATCGGGAACAGGAATAGGCCATCGTGAAAAGCACAATTGCGAGGACGCAATACAGAATGAGCCCAGGCGACCTGGAGGTGACGCTCGCGTTGGTGCGCGGCGGAACGTTGGCCACCGCGGGCGAGCGACTCGGCGTCGATGCCTCCACCGTGTTCCGTTCTCTGCAGCGCATCGAGCGCGGCCTGGGCCGCGCGTTGTTCGAGCGAACCCGGTCGGGCTATGTCGCCACCGAACTGGCCAGCGAACTGGCCGAACACGCCGAGCGCATGGAGGCGGCGCTCGAGGCGGCGCGGTCGTCGGCCGAGGCGGCGCCGGCACAGATCTCGGGCACGGTCCGCATCACAACCACCGACACCGTGCTGCACGGCCTGGTTGCACCTGCGCTTCGCAGCCTGCAAACCACTCACCCCATGCTCAGCTACGAACTTCACACGGGCAACGAACTGGCCAGCCTGACCCGACGCGACGCCGACATCGCCGTGCGCGCCACCAAGCGCCCGCCGCCGCATCTGGTGGGCAAGCAGGTCGGGCTGATCCGCGTGGCGCTCTATGCGGCCAGGAAGGGCGGCGTGCGCCGGTTCGCCGAGGTCGAGTCCGGCAAGTCGGACTGGATCGCGCCCGACGATGCGTTACCCGAACACCCTTCGGTGATCTGGCGCAAGCGCCGCTTCCCCAAGGCGGTACCGCGCTACCGCGTCAGCAGCATCCTCTCGGTGCTCGAACTGGTGGCCCTGGGGCTTGGCGTGGGCGTCGTTCCGCTGTTTCTCGCCGAGGGCCGCAGCGATCTGGTTCGCCTGACCGAGGCACTCGACGAGTGCGAGACGGAACTGTGGCTTCTCACGCATCCGGAATCGCGCCACCTGCGCCGGGTGGGCGCGGCCTATTCCCATTTGGCCCAGGCAATGGAGTTGCCGTAGGTACACGGCTACGAAACACCCTGCTGCTGCGCGGTGAACGGCACGAAACGACCAGGGACCATGTTCAGCGTAGCCCTAACGCCGGTCTAGATCAGGTCTGATCAGGTCTCACTCGCTGTCGTGCAGGCTGTGCTGGCTCTCCAGGCTGCGTCGCGGCAGCGCCTCGCGCAGGTGCGGGCCGAATGGCTTGAACAGACACAGGTTGGGGTGAAAGAGGGTCGCCACGGAGTCGCGATGCAGCACGCTGAAGTGGTAGCTCTTGAGGAAGGTGTCGATGACCAGCTTCCAGTTCATCTGGCGCCGGATCTGGCGCGTCTCGTAGTGTTGGTACGCGGACAGGCCGAAGGACGCGAATTCGGCGTCGAGTTCGCCCAGGAAGCCCTGGGCATCGATCTCCAGGCCCTGCGGGCCGACGCTGGGCCGCACCCACAGCAGGCCGTGGCGTTCGGCCAGCGGCGGCGGCGCGAGGCCGTAGGCCGCCCTGTCCACACCGGGGAAGTTGCGCTGGTCGGGAGTACCACGCAACTCGCCTTCGAGGCCGTAGGTCCAGCCGTGGTAAGGGCAGACGAAATTGTCCTGCCGACCGCAGCCTTCGGCCACCCGTGCGCCACGATGCCAGCAGACACTGTGGAAGGCCCGCGCCCGGCCGACCTTGCCCCGCACCATGAGGATCGGGATGCCGCTGAGGTCGTCGGTGAAATGGTCGCCCGGCTGCAGGATCTGGTTGGACAGACCCATCAACAGCGGGTACCTGCGGAACAGCAGCGCCGACTCGCGCGCCAAGCGCTGTGGGCAGGCATAGGCACCTGCCGGGTTGAAGCCGACCGTGTCGGCCAGGTCCGTGGTGCCGGCGTCGATGTGGGCGAACGCCTGGCGCATCAGCGCTACTGTTCGTCGCGGTTCATGGCTTCTCCCGATGCGCTTGCCGGGTCGGAATGCTACTCTACCCTATCGAACGACCGGTAGATGAAATGGGATGGCCATCGACGATGGGCTCTTCGCAGTTCTTCTCCCGCTTGAAGTGCGGCCGCACAGCCAACCCAGGCATACCCGCAACGGAGAATTCATGTTCAAACGCCACCTCACGGCGGTCGTGCTGCTCGCGCTGACCTGCTTGGCCGATGTTCGCGCGCAGACCGCACAGACCTATCCTGCCAAGCCGATTCGATTCATCGTTCCCTACGCGCCCGGTGGCAGCACCAGTCACGTGGCGCGGCTCGTCGCCGCCAAGCTGACCGAGAGCTGGGGCCAGCAGGTTCTGGTGGACAACAAGCCAGGAGCCAACACGGTGATCGGCTCCGACGCCCTCGCAAAATCGCCGCCGGACGGCTACACGATCTCGCTGGCGGCATCGACGCATGCGACGGTGCCCCACCTGATCGCCAAGCTGCCCTACGATCCGCTCAGGGACTTCACGCCCGTGGCCGGCTTGGTCACGACCCAGCTCGTCCTGGTACTGAACCCTGCGGTGCCGGCGAACAACGTGCGCGAGTTCATCGCGCTGGCCAAGGCCAAGCCCGACACGCTGAACTTCGCGGCGGTCGGCACCGGCAGTTCGACCCACCTGGCGGCCGAGGTCTTCAAGAGTGTGACCGGCGTGCGGATGCAGCACGTGCCCTACAAGGGCACGGCGCCGGCGTTGACCGACCTCATCGGGGGTCAGGTCCAGCTCAACTTCGACACCCCGGTGACGTCGATACCGCACGTGCAGTCCGGGCGCCTCAAGGCGCTGGCCATCACCGGCAAGACGCGTCTGCCCGCGCTGCCCGACGTGCCCACTTTCGCCGAAGCCGGCTTGCCGGAGTACGACTTCCAGCTCTGGTTCGGGGTGTTGGCGCCGGCCGGTACGCCCAAGGACATCGTCGACAAGCTCTCCGCGGAGATCGGCAGGATCCTGACGCTTCCCGACGTGAGACAGCAACTGGCGAGCCAGGGCCTGGATGTCGCCTACCGCACGCCGGACCAGTTCGACGCGCTGATCCGCGCCGATCTCGAGCGCTTCGGCAAGGTCATCAAGGCCGCCGGAATCAAGATCGAGTAGACGATGCGGCATCTCGATTCAAACTAACACCTGTTCGATTGCTATACTGTGTGATCGGCGTCGGCAGGCGCCACTCCGCACTCACCGGCAAGGGAAGACCATGGATCTCGAACTGAAAGACAAATCCGTCATCGTCACCGGCGGTGGCTCGAACATCGGCCGCGCCATCGTGCTGGCGTTCGCCGGCGAAGGTGCACACATCACGATCGGCGATGTCGACACCGCGCAGGCCGAAAGGACTGCCGAGTTCGCAACGAAGCTCGGCGCCGCCTCGGTTCAGGTGATCAAGACCGACGTCACCAGCCTCGAGCAGGTGCAGGCCATGTTCAAGGCGGCGACCGACAAACATGGGCGGGTCGACGTGCTGGTCAACAACGTCGGCTGGGACAATCTGATGTTCTTCACCCAGACGACGCCGGACTTCTGGCGCAAGGTGATCGACATCAACTACGTCGGCGTGCTGAACTGCACCAAGACCGCGCTCGACCTGATGGTCAAGCAGAACGGCGGCGCCATCGTCTCGATCAGTTCCGACGCCAGCCGCCAGGGCGAGCCGCGCGAAGCGGTCTATGGCGGGGTCAAGGCGGCGGTCAACAGCTTCATGAAGACGATCGCCAAGGAGAACGGTCGCTACGGCATCCGCTGCAACGTGGTCTGCCCCGGTGTGACCATTCCCTCGACCACGGAAGAAGTGGGCGGCAGCAGCATGTGGACCAACGCCGACGCCATGTTCACACCCGAGCAGATGGAGAAGGTCACCAAGAGCCTGCCGCTGCGCAAGGTCGGGCGGCCTCAGGACATCGCCAACGCGGTGGTCTTCATGGCCTCGAACAAGGTTGCTGGGCACATCACCGGTCAGGTTCTGTCGGTGTCCGGCGGCTACAGCATGATCGGCTGACGGGAAGCCGCTGATGAACTACACCGACATCGTCTACGAGGAACGCGACCAGATCGCGACCATCTCGATCAACCGCCCGGACGTGATGAACGCCTTCCGCGGTCAGACGGTCGAAGAGATGCTGGCCGCCATGCTGAAGGCCGGCTGGGACCAGAACATCGCCGCCATCGTCATCACTGGCACTGGCGACCGGGCGTTCTGCACCGGCGGCGACCAGTCTGCGCACTCCGGCCAGTACGACGGCCGCGGCACCGCGGGCCTGCCGATCGAGGAACTGCACAGCGTGATTCGCGACGTGCCAAAGCCGGTGATCGCGCGCGTGCAGGGTTATGCCATCGGCGGCGGCAACGTGATCGCCACGCTGTGCGACATGACCATCGCTTCCGACAAGGCGGTGTTCGGTCAGGTCGGCCCCAAGGTCGGCTCGGTCGATCCCGGCTGGGGCACGGCCTACCTGGCACAGGTGGTCGGCGAGAAGAAGGCGCGCGAGATCTGGTACATGTGCCGGCGCTACAGCGCACAAGAGGCACTGGCCATGGGGCTTGTCAACGTGGTCGTGCCTCACGCACAACTCGATGCCGAGGTTGCCAAGTGGGGGCGCGAGATCGTCGAGAAGAGCCCGACGGCCATCGCCATCGCCAAGCGCTCGTTCAACGCCTCGACCGAGAACATCCGCGGCATCGGCAGCCTGGGCATGCAGGCGCTCAGCCTGTACTACAACACCGACGAGTCCAAGGAGGGCGTGCGCGCCTTCCTCGAGAAGCGCAAGCCGGACTTCCGCAAGTTCGGCTCCGGCAATGCCTGACCCCGGGGCCATCGGCGGCGTTCCACCCCGCCGCCCCGACCGGTCGCAGGCCGGATGGCGGGTTTCCCCGCAAGCGGGCGAGACTAACTACCGTTAGATTAGCGGCCGTATCGCAGCCCCGCTGCGCCGCCGATGCCGCCGCAGGGCGGCGCGCCCTCCGGACCCGCCGAGCCGCCTCAACCTGATGCTGACCCTGACCAATGTTCAGATCGTCTATGACAACACGATCGAAGCCGTTCGCGAGGCGTCGCTCGCGTTGGGCCCGAAGCAGATCGTCGCCCTGCTGGGCGCCAACGGCGCCGGCAAGTCCACGACGCTGAAAGCCATCAGCGGCGTGCTCTACCCCGAAGACGGTGAGGTCAAGGGCGGCCAGATCAGGTTCGAGGGCCAGCCGCTGACCGGCATGACGCCCGACCGCATCGTGCGCGCCGGCATCGTCATGGTGCCCGAGGGCCGGCGCCTGTTCGACCAGCTCACGGTCGAGGAGAACCTGCTGATGGGCGGCTACACGCGCTCGGTGGCCGAGTCCAAGCTCGGCCTGGAGCGTGTCTACGCCACGTTCCCGCGCCTGACGCCCAAGCGCGCCACGGTTTCAGGCTATCTGTCCGGCGGCGAGCAGCAGATGGTGGCCATCGGCCGTGCGCTGATGTCGGCGCCGAAGCTGCTGATGCTCGACGAACCCACGCTCGGGCTGGCGCCGCAGATCTGCGAGGAGATCTTCGCCATCGTCACCCGGCTGTGCCGGCAGGACGGCGTGAGCATCCTGCTGGTCGAGCAGAACGCGCAGATGGCGCTGTCCATCGCCGACACCGGCTACATCATGGAGAACGGCCGCGTCGTCCTCGACGGCCCGGCCGACAAAATGCTGCGCAACGAAGACGTGCGCGAGTTCTACCTCGGCTTCGGCGAGGGCGGCTCGCGCAAGAACATGCGCGAAGTGAAGCATTACAAGCGCCGCAAGCGTTGGTTGTCATGACCCACGAGCGGCGGAGCCACTGACGTGAACGACATCCTCCTGCAGGTCGAAGGCCTGTCCAAGCGTTTCGGCGGCGTCGAAGCCGTGGCCGGCGTCAGCTTCCACGTCCGCCGTGGCGAGATCTACTCGCTGATCGGCCCGAACGGCGCCGGCAAGACCACCACCTTCAACATGATCAGCAGCGTCGTGCGCCCGAGCGGCGGCACGGTGCACTTCGAGGGCCGCGACATCACCGGAACCCCCTCGCACCGCATGTCGGCCATCGGCATCGGCCGCACCTTCCAGAACCTGGCCGTGTTCAAGCATGCGACCGTGGTGCAGAACCTGCTGGTCGGCCGCCACTGCCACATGGGCACCAATGTCTTCGACGCGGCCTGGTTCTTCGGTCGCGCCCGGCGCGAGGAACTCGAACATCGGCGCAAGGTCGAGGAAATCATCGACTTCCTCGAGATCGAGGACATCCGCGACATGCCCGTGGGCGCCCTCTCCTACGGCATGCAAAAGCGCGTCGAACTCGGCCGCGCGCTGGCCACCGAGCCAAAGCTGCTGCTGCTCGACGAGATGGTCTCGGGCATGAACACCGAGGAAACCGAGGACATCGCGCGCTTCGTGCTCGACATCCGCGACGAACTCGGCATCACCGTGCTGATGGTCGAGCACGACATGGGCATCGTGATGGACATCTCCGACCGCATCTGCGTGCTCAATTTCGGCCGCAAGATCGGCGAAGGCACACCGGCCGAAATCTCCGCCAACCCGGCGGTGATCGCCGCTTACCTGGGCGGCGCACAGGCGGCAGCATGAGCAATCTCCAGCACAAAGCCCTGCACGAAGCCCTGCACAGCGGCAACCACACGCTGCCCAAGCTGCTGCAGCACTGGGCCCGCACCACGCCCGACGCGCTGGCCTTCCGCGAGAAGGACCTGGGCATCTGGAACCGGATGAGCTGGCGCCAGTACCACGACACCGCGCGCCGCTTCGCGCTGGGCATGCTGGCGCTGGGTTTCCGCCGCGGCGACCGCCTGGCCATCGCCAGCGAAGACACGCCCGAGTGGATGTTCGCCGACCTGGGCACGCAGGCCATCGGCGGCGTGGTGGTCGGCATCTACCCAACCAACCCGTGGCCCGAGCTGCAGTACATCGTCCACCACTCGAACAGCCGCTTCGTCGTCTGCGGCGACCAGGAGCAGGTGGACAAGGTACTGGACGCCATCGCCAAGCACGAGGTCGGCCTGCCCGACGTTACCAAGATCATCGCCGTCGACATGAAGGGCATGCGGCTGTACCCGCGCGGGATGCTGATGTCCTTCGAGGACGTGCTCGAACTCGGCGACCAGTACGCCGCGGCCAACGCGGAGCAGGCGCGCGCCTTCGACGACGGCATTGACGCCACGCAGCCCGACGACACCTGCATGCTCGTCTACACCTCGGGCACCACCGGGCCGCCCAAGGGCGCGATGCTGTCGCACCGCAACCTGCTCGTGACCACCGACAAGCTGCGCAGCCATTTCGGGCTCGACCAGCACAACATGCAGGTGCTGTGCTACCTGCCCCTGTGCCATGTGGCCGAACGTGCCTTCTCCACCGTCATGCACATGATGACCGGCGGCGTGGTGAACTACGCCGAGTCGATCGACACCGTCGCGGTCAACCTGCGCGAGATCGCACCCACCGTCTTCCTCGGCGTGCCGCGCATCTGGGAGAAGCTGCAGCAGGGCATCGTGATGCGCATGCAGGACGCCACGCGCTTCCAGCGTTGGGCTTTCGAGCGCTGCTTCGCCGCGGGCAAGGCCCTGTTCGAGCGCGTCGAGCAACGCGGCGGCCGGCGCAACTGGGGCGACCGGCTGCAGTTCGCCCTGCTGTGGCTGCTGATGTTCCGCAACCTGCAGAAGTTCGTCGGCCTGGACCGCATGCGCTGCGGATTCTGCGGCGGCGCCAGCGTCTCGCCTGAGGTGCTCAAGTTCTTCCGCATCCTGGGCCTGCCCGTGTACCAGGTGTACGGCATGACCGAGTCCGGCGGCGTCATCTTTCACCAGCATGCCCAAGCCGAGCGGCTGGGTGCCACCGGCACACCGATCGAGGGCCTGAACTGGAAGATCGCCGAGGACGGCGAACTGATCGTCAAGCATCCGGCCGTGTTCAAGGGCTACCTACACGACAACAACGCCACCGCGCTGACGGTCCGGGACGGCTGGCTGCACACCGGCGACGTCGTGGCGCTGGCGCCCAACGGCGAGCTGATGATCGTCGACCGCAAGAAGGCCATCATCATCACCAGCGGCGGCAAGAACATCTCGCCCTCGGAAATCGAGAACGCGCTCAAAGACAGCATCTACGTGCGCGAAGCCATCGTGCTCGGCGACGGTCGCCACTTCCTGTCGGCGCTGGTGCAGATCGACTACGAGACCGTCGGCAAATGGGCGCAGGAACGCCGTCTGGCCTATACCACCTACCGCAGCCTGTCGCAGTTGCCCGAGGTGCGCGAGCTGGTCGACGCGGAAGTGCGGCGCGTGAACCAGCAGTTCGCGCGCGTCGAGAACATCCGCAAGTTCGTGATCCTCGAGAAGGAACTCGACCACGACGACGGCGAGCTGACGGCCACGCAGAAGGTGCGCCGCAGCATCATCGGCAAGAAGTTCGCACGCGAGATCGAGCTGATCTACGGTGGAGGCACCGCCTGATGGACTACTTCATTCAGTTGCTCGTGTCGGGCATCGCGGCGGGCATGGTCTACGGCTTCATCGGCATGGGCTACGCCATGATCTACCGCGCCACCGGCGTGGTGAATTTCGCCCAGGGCGAGCTGATGATGCTGGTGGCCTACATCGCCTTCACGCTGGCGGGCACCTTCCAACTCGGCTTCTGGCCGCTGCTGTTGGCCAGCGTCGTCGCCTCGGTCGCCTTGGGGCTTCTGATCGAGGTGCTTCTGATCCGCCCGATGCTGGGCCAGCCGGTGTTCTCGACCGTGATGGTGACGATCGGCCTGGCCGTCATCATCCGCTCGGTCGTGGTGCTGATCTGGGGCGCGGACCCGATGCCGCTGTCCACCGGGCTGTCGACCGAGCCGATCCGCATCGGGCCGGCGGGCATCTATCCGGCACAGCTCCACGCACTGGGCATCATGGCAGCGGTGGTGGCCGGGCTCTGGGCCTTCTTCCGCTACTCTCGGGTGGGCATCGCAATGCGTGCCACCGCCAATTTGCAGACCACGGCGCTTCTGATGGGCATCAACGTCAAGCGCATCTTCGCGCTGTCGTGGGCGCTGTCCGCGGGCCTTGCCGCCATCGCCGGGGTCCTGGTGGGCGTGATCTACGACCTCGAGCCGGGCATGTGGCTCGTCGGCCTGCGCAGCTTCCCGGCGGTCATCCTCGGCGGCCTGGACTCGGTGTTCGGTGCGGCCCTGGGCGGCATCCTGATCGGCGTGGTCGAGAACATGTCGGAAGGCTACATCGGCCGCGGCATGAAGGAAATCGCCGGCTTCGTGCTGATCCTGATCGTCCTCATGGTCAGGCCCTACGGTCTGTTCGGCAAACCCGATATCGAGCGAGTCTGATGCGCAGCGGCAACTTCAAGGAAAACTACCGCCAGGTCCTGGCGCTGACCGACTCGGTGCCGGTCATCGTCTGGACACTGTTGCTGGTCGCAGCCCTGGCGCTGGTGCCGATGCTGCTGAGCAAGTACTACATCTCGCTGGTGCTGCTGCTGATGATCACGGCCGTCGGCGTGCTCGGCCTGAACCTGCTCACCGGCAGCACCGGGCTGATCTCGCTGGGGCACTCCGGCTTCCTGGCCGTTGGCGCCTACGCCACCGGCATCGTGGCCGGCAAGCTGGGCTGGCCGATGCCGCTGTGCCTGCTGGCCGGCGGTGTGTGCGCGGCCGTTGCCGGGCTGGTGGTCGGCGTGCCATCGCTGCGCCTCAAGGGCCTGTACCTGGCGATCACGACCATGGCCTTCGCGGTCATCATCAACCACCTGATCCTCAACGGCGGCGGTCTGACGGGCGGCTCCGAGGGACTGTCGGTGCCGCAGCCGGCCCTGTTCGGCACCACGCTCGCAGCCGAGCGCGGCTACTACTTCGTGGTCCTGGCCGTGTTGGTGGTGGCGGTGCTGGTGACGCTGAACCTGTTGCGCAGCCGCGTCGGCCGGGCCTTCATGGCGATCCGCGAGCACGACATCGCCGCCCGCGCGATGGGGGTCGACCTGGTGCGCTGGAAGCTGCTGGCGTTCATGGTCAGCGCCTTCTACACCGGCATCGCCGGGGGCCTGCTGGCCTATTACACGCGCTACCTCAACGTCGACAGCTTCAGCCTGCTGATCTCGATCGAAGCGCTGTCGATGCTGATCGTCGGCGGGCTCGGCTCGGTAGCCGGCGCTTTGCTGGGCACGGTCTTCATCTTCGGCCTGAACGAAGGCCTGGGGCTGCTGTTCAGCGCCCTCGGGTCGGGCGCGACGTCGACCTCCTTCTTCGAGATCAAAGGCATCGTCTACGGACTGGCCATCGTGCTGTTCCTGCGCTTCGAACCTGACGGCCTGATCGGCCGCTGGCGCGACATCAAGCACTACTGGACCCACTGGCCCTTCAGGTTCTGACCCGGCAACCCGCCGCCCTGCCCCACCGAGGACACCCACCATGCACCAGACCCTTCGCTGCATCCGCACCCTGATCGGCACTGGCCTTCTCGCCGCCGCCGCGGCATCGGCCATGGCCGCCGACCCGGGTGTGTTCGAAGATCGCATCGTCATCGGCTCGGTGCTGCCGCAGACCGGCCCGCCCAGCCTGATCGGCAAGGCCGCCGTGATCGCGTTGCGTGTCTGGGAGAAGGACGTCAACGCCCGCGGTGGCATCCACGGTCGCAAGATCGACCTGCGTGTCGAGGAAGACGCCTATGTGCCGCAGCGCTCGGTGCAGGCGGTGAAGAAGCTTATCGACGTCGACAAGGTGTTCGCCTTGCTGGGCACCTCCGGTTCGTCGCATCTGCTCGCGATGATGCCCACCATCGAGGAGAACCAGATCCCGGCGCTGAACTTCGCCGCCGTAGCCGGCGCGCACTTCACGCCGCCGCGCAAGACCGTCTTCAACATCGGCGCCACCTACTGTCAGGAGATCGACGGTGTGATGAAGCACCTGGTCACCTCGCGCAAACTGCAGGGCGCCAAGTTCGCCATCATCTACCAGGACGACGACTACGGCGCCGACGTCAAGTGCGGGTACGACGCGGCGCTCAAGGCGCTCGGCCTGAGCAGCACCATCGCTGTGGCCTACAAGCGAGGGGCCAAGGACCTGTCGGCCGAAGTCCTGGCAGTGCAACGCGCCGGGGCCACCTTCGTGCTGACAGGGGGCATCATTGCCGAGACCGCGACCATGCTCAAGGAGATCCAGAAGAACGGCATGAACGTCGTGCGGCTGGCACCGCACCCGTCGCACTTGGGCCCCGTGCTCGCGCTGGCCGGCAGCGCCGCCGAAGGGCTGCTGCTGGCCGACTACGTGCCGCCCATCACCGACACCGAAATTCAGGGCATCGGCCGGCTCAATGCCCTGGCCTACAAGTACCTCAGCGGCGACGAGGTGAAGGCGATGAACCGCTACTCGCTGACGGCGATGGTCGCGGCCCAGTTGCTGGAGTCGGCGCTGCAGGCGTGCGGCCGCAACCTGACCCGTGCTTGCCTGGTGCAGAAGCTGGAACAGACCAAGAACTTCACCAGCGACGGCATCATGGCCCCGCTGACCTTCGGCCCCAACGTCCGCCAGAGCGGTACGCGGCCGATCCTGATCAAGGCCGATACCGCCACGGGCAAGTTCGAGCGTGCATCCGAGTTTCTCGACGGCAAGTGAGCCCAAGGCATCCACCCGATTCAACTGCACATCCTTACGCCCTATGAACATTTCCTCGCTGCAAAAGACCCGCGCCGTCGCCGCGGCCTTCGTCCTGACCCTGGTGCAGGGCGTCGCGATGGCCGAGCCCGGCGTCACGGACAGCCAGATCGTGCTCGGCTCGGTGACGCCGGTCAGCGGCCCGCCCAGCCTGCTGGGCAAGGCGCACATGGCCGCACTCAAGGTGTGGCAGGAGGACGTCAACAGCCGCGGCGGCATCAACGGGCGCAAGGTCGAGATCCGACTCGACGACGACGGCTACGTGCCTCAGCGCGCGCTGCAGGGTGTGAAACGCCTGAACGAATCGGAGAACATCTTCGGCCTGATCGGCACCTCGGGCTCGGCGATGCTGCAGGCCATGCTGCCCTACATCAACGAGCAGAAGATCCCGACCATCAACGCGATGGCCGTTGCCGCCTCGCACTTCAACCCGCCGAACAAGACGGTGTTCATCGTCGGCCCGACCTACTGCCAGGAACTGGGCACGGCCATGATCCACCTGGTCAAGACACGCAAGCTGCAGGCGGAGAAGTTCGCCATCGCCTACCAGGACGACGAATTCGGCACCGACGTGCGTTGTGGCTACCAGAAGGCGGTCAAGGCGCTGGGCATGAAGAGCGTCTCCGAGATTGCTTTCAAGCGCGGCACCAAGGACTTCTCGGCCGAGATGCTGAGCATGAAGCAGGCCGGCGCCACCTTCCTGGCGTCTGGCGGCGTCGTCGCCGAGCACTCGATGCTGATGAAGGAGGCGGCCAAGAACCAGATGCCGTTGACCATCCTGGCGGTGCACTCGGCGCACCTCACCCCGGTGCAGGCCCTGGCCGGCGCCGCGGGCGACGGTTACTTCGTCGCCGACTACGTGCCGCCGCTGACCGACCTGACCGTGCCCGGCATGGCCAAGTTCATGGGGCTGGCGCAGAAGCATCTCTCGGCCGACGAGTTCAAGACGCTGAACCGCTATTCGATCACAGCCTACGTGGGCGCCCTGCTGATGGAAGACGCCATCCGCCGCTGCGGCAAGGCGCTGACCCGGGCCTGCGTGGTCGAGAAGCTGGAATCGACCAAGGACTTCGGCACCGACGGTCTGGCTTCACCGATCAGCTTCTCGCCCACGGTGCGCCAATCGCCGAGCAGCGTGCTGGTCCTGAAGTCGGACGCCAAAGCCTCCAAGTTCGACCGCGTATCGGAACCGCTTCCCATCGTCGACTGAACGTGGACGGCGAGAAAGCGCCTGCGGCACCACCGCCGCAACAGTTCGACACCGTCCTCATCGCCAACCGCGGCGAGATTGCCCTGCGCATCCTGCGCACGCTCAGGGCGATGGGCCTGCGCGCGGCAGTCGCCCACCACGCGGTGGACGCTGGCAGCCCGGCCGTGCTGCAAGCCGACCAGGCCATCGAGCTGCATGGCCCCACGCCGGTGGCGGCCTACCTGGACATCGCCCAGCTCGTTGCGGCGGCGAAAGGCTGCGGTGCCCAGGCGGTCCACCCCGGCTATGGATTCCTGTCGGAGAACGCGGCTTTTGCACGCGCGCTCGAGGACGCTGGCGTCACCTTCATCGGCCCGCGCGCCGACACCATCGAGCTGATGGGCGACAAGGTGCGCGCGCGCCGCTTCGTCGCCGAGCGCGGCTTCCCGGTGGCGCCGAGCGCCATCGAGGACGACGACCCGACGAGCTTCGTCGAGCGCGCCCGCGCGCTGGGCACGCCGCTGCTGATC
>JBASTF010000191.1:0-1607 GCA_049274755.1 Rubrivivax sp.
GCATCGGTGCCGGCGGCCATCGCCGCGGCACGGCGCGCGCGCAGATCGGCCACGCGGCCTTCGTAGAACTCGCGGTTGGCGCGCAACTCTTCGGGGCTGGCCGACAGGGCCGACTTGACGACGCTCATCGCGCGCTCCTGCCGGCACACGGCAGGCCTGATGCGGGCCGCGCCGCGAGTTTCGGGGATTTCATCCGAGGGTGTCCGTGGATTGCAATGGGTGCAACAAGGCCGGTAAGATAACAAACATTCGTTAGGCTGCCAACCCGTGCCACCCTACCGGCGCCGCACCAGAACCCCATGCAACCGATCCAATCCGACATCGCCACCGACAGTGCCGACTTCCAACGCCGGCGCGCCGCGTTCCTGTCGCGGATGGCGGCGCTTCAGCCGCGCCGCGACGAGGCCACGCTGGGTGGCAACGAGAAATCGCGCAAGCTGCACAAGAGCCGAGGCCAGATGCTGCCCCGCGAGCGCATCTCTGCCCTGCTCGACCCGGGCTCGCGGTTCCTGGAGATCGGCCACCTCGCCGGCGCCGACCTCTACGACGGCGTGCCTCCGGGGGCGACCATCATCACCGGCGTCGGTCAGGTCAGCGGCCGCGCCTGCATGCTGATCGTCAACGACGCCACCGTGAAGGGCGGCACCATGTTCGGCATGACGACCAAGCGCCACACCCGGGCGCAGTTGTTCGCCTGGCAGCACCGCCTGCCCTGCATCACCATGGTGCAGTCCGGCGGCGGCTTCCTGCCCGACCTGGCCAATATCTTTCCCGACGAAGGCCAGGCCGGGTCGATCATGTACAACCAGGTCAAGATGTCGGCCGAAGGCATTGCGCAGATCGCGCTGGTGCATGGCCCGTCCACCGCCGGCGGAGCCTACATCCCGGCGCTGTGCGACGAGGTGGTCATCATCCGCAACCAGGGAGCGATGTTCCTCGGCAGCCCGCAGCTGGTATTCGCCGCCACCGGCGAGGTGATCGACATCGAACCGCTGGGCGGCGCCGAGATGCACAGCAGGGTCAGCGGCGTCACCGACCACATGGCGGAAGACGATGCGCATGCCTTGCAGATCACGCGCAACATCGTCGCCCATCTCGGCGAGGCGCCGCGCCTGCGCTGGACGCGCACCGCCGTCGAGGCGCCCCGGTACGACCCGCAGGAACTGCCCGGCCTGGTACGCACGGGCGAACACGCCGGTGGCGACTGCCGCGAGATCGTCGCCCGTCTGGTGGACGACAGCCGCTTCCAGGAGTTCAAGCAGCTGCATGGCCAGACCCTGGTCTGCGGCTTCGCCCGCATCGAGGGCTTCGAGGTCGGCATCCTGGCCGGCAATGGCCTGCTCACCTCGCAGGCATCGGCCAAGGGCGCGCACTTCGTCGAGCTGTGCTGCCAGCGCGACATCCCGCTGCTGTTCCTGGTCGACTCACCGGGCTTCGCCGACAGCGACCAGGGCGACCAGCGCGGCGTGGGCAAGCATGGCGCCAAGCTGCTCAATGCCGTGGCCAACGCCGATGTGCCCAAGTTCACCCTCATCGTCGGCGAAGCCTACGGCGCGGCCTATCACGCGCTGTGCGGCCGCGCCTTCAAGCCCAACGCGCTGCTGATG
>JBASTF010000192.1:0-1742 GCA_049274755.1 Rubrivivax sp.
GCAGCGTGCTGCGGCTGAAGGCCTCGTCGTGCATCTCGGCGCAGGCCTTGCAGGTCGGCGACTCGAACAGCACGACCAGCGGCCGGCTGCGGCCGGCCGGGCCGACACGCGCCAGGTTCGCCGGGTCGCGCATCAGGTAGGGCCGTGGGCCGCGCGGCACGAGTTCGGGCTCGCGGATCTGCTGGCCCATGTACTCGGCCAGCGACAGCCTGCGGTCGTGGCGCTGGATCACGTAGTCCAGCACATGGGTGAAACGTTCCGGCGGCAGGTAGCCGTTCAGGCGCAGCACCAGCTTGCCGTCGGTCTCGAAAAACAGCAGCGTCGGCGTGAACTGCACGTTCAGCTGGCGCGCCAAGGCCTTTTCGGTGGTCTTGCGGCCGTCGAGCCAGGTGACCTCGAGGTCGCCCCAGATGTTGATGGCGATGGCCACGAAGTGCTGGCGTGTTTTGTCAGTGATCTTGGCCGCCACGGGCCCGGCGCCGAAGCTGGCCTGCATCAGCGCCTTGCAGTAGGGGCAGCCGTCCTGGCCGAAGTACACCATCACACGTTTGCCATCGCGCGCGGCTTCGGCGATCTCGTCCTTGAAATCCAGCAGGCTGTTGGAGAACCAACGCGGAATGTCGACGGCATGCGGCGAAGGCTGGGCGCCCTGGGCCGCGGCCGGGCCGGCGCCGAGCAGCAACACGGCCAGCACCAGCAGCCAGCGGTGGATGCGGGTGCTCATGGCTGTGCCGCGCGCCGGGCCTGGGCCCGCAGCACCTGGGGCAGGTTGAGTTCGATCCAGTCGGCCAGGCCACGCACACGTTGGGCGGCCTCGATGCCCAGCGGCGTCAGCCTGTACTCCACATGCGGCGGCACCACGTCGTGCGCGATGCGCTGCACCAGGCCGTCGCCTTCCAGCCATTGCAGCGTCTGCGCCAGCATGCGCTCGCTGACCCCGCCGATGGCGCGGCGCAGCTCGGCGAAGCGGTGCATGCGTGTCTCCAGCACCATCAGCACCAGCACGCCCCAGCGGCTGGTGACGTGCTTCAGCACCTCGCGCGAGGGGCAGGCTTCGGCCAGCAGATCACCACGCTGCAGCTTGCCCGACAACGACGGGGCTTCGGCACCAGGGGTACTTACCTTCATGTGCGTACTTACAAAAAGTAAGTTTGAATCGTACAGTGAGCGCTCTTCCACAGCAAGCCGCCGTTCACCATGACCATCGCCATCACCGGAGCCACCGGCCAACTGGGCCGCCTCATCGTTGCCCGCCTGAAAACACTTGCCCCCACGCTGCCGCTGCTGGCCCTGGTGCGAACGCCGGCCAAGGCCGCCGAGCTGGGCATCGCAGCACGCGAAGCCGACTACGCCCGCCCCGCAACGCTGGCCACCGCGCTGGCCGGCGTCGACACGCTGCTGCTGATTTCTTCCAGCGAAGTCGGCCAGCGCGCCGTGCAGCACCGCAACGTCATCGACGCCGCGAAGGCCGCGGGTGTGCAGCGCATCGTCTACACCAGCCTGCTGCGTGCCGACGGCTCGCCGCTGAGCCTGGCGCAGGAGCACCGCGAGACCGAGGCGATGCTGAAAGCCGCAGGCATCGCCCACACGGTGCTGCGCAACGGCTGGTACACCGAAAACTACAGCGGCTCGATTCCCGGCGCCCTGGCCGGCGGCGCTTTCATCGGCAGCGCCGGTGAAGGCCGCATCGCGTCGGCCGCACGCGCCGACTACGCCGAAGCCGCCGCCGTGGTGCTGACGAC
>JBASTF010000193.1:0-2439 GCA_049274755.1 Rubrivivax sp.
GGGCTTGGGAGCCGGCGTTTGCAGCGGCGGCGCGGGGCGGGCCGGTGCAGGGCTCGGCGCCGGGGTGGGCAGAGGTGCCATCGGCTTGTCGACCTTGGCGATCAGTTCACCCAGCGCGTCCTGCACGGTTTTTGCCGCCTGTTCCTCGGCGGCTTCCTTGTCGCGGACCAGCGCCAGCAGCGGGTCGGTCTGCTGCGTCGGGTACAGGTCGAACACCAGCCGGTGCTGGTAGGCCGCTACCGGCGCCAGCGTGAACTGCTGCGGCGCCACGGCCTGCTTCAGGTCGACGACCAGGCGCACGACGCGGGCCTGGAACTGGCCGACACGCACACCGGCGATGAAGGGGTCGTCGGGCCGCACCTTGCCGACCAGTTCGCGCAGCTGGGCATTGAGCTCCAGGCCGTCAAGGTCGATGACCAGGCGGTTGGGCGCCTCGGTGACGAAGTGGCGTGCGGCCAGCGGGCCGTCGGATTCGATCGTCAGCCGCGTGTAGTCCGGCGCCGGCCAGAGCCGCACGCCGACGATGCCGGCCCCCCAGGCGATGCGTTGCACACCGAAGGCCAGCACGAAGGTGCCCATCAACGGGCCCATCCTGCGCAAGGCCTCGCGCCGCTGCATCAGCGTTCCAGCAGTGCCGCGCCCAGCGGCGTCAGCGCTTCAATGGTGACCTCGCGGCTGTCGTCGGCCAGCGGTTCCAGCGTCAGCCGCAGGTCGGCGCGCGGCAGCACCGCCGCGGCCTTCTCCGGCCACTCGGCCAGCTTCAGCCCAGGCGCCGCAAACACATCGCGGAAGCCGGCGTCTTCCCACTCGCGGGCATCGTCGAAGCGGTAGAAGTCGAAGTGCGAGACCGTCAGGCCCGGCAGCGCGTGCGGTTCGACGACGGCATAGGTCGGGCTCTTGATGCGGCCCTGCACACCCAGCGCCCGCAGCAGGTGGCGCACGAAGGTGGTTTTGCCGGCGCCCAGCGGGCCGTGCAGTTCGATGAAGGCGCTTTTCAAGCCGGGCTGCAAGGCCAGCGCCGAGGCCCAGCGTGCGCAGGCAGCCTCGTCTGGCCAGCGCAGGTGGCGGCTTGCTAGGATCGTTGCATGGGTGGGCAGCATCAGGTCGACGGGCAGGCGCTGTGGCAGCAGCTGCAGGGCTGGGCGCGTGAGCTGGGATTCTCCCAGATCGGTGTTGCCGGCGTGGATCTGTCCACGGCCGAAGCGGGGCTGCTGGCCTGGCTGCAGGCCGGCTTCCACGGCACGATGGGCTACATGGCCCAGCACGGCCTGAAGCGCGCGCGCCCCGCAGAACTGGTGCCGGGCACGGTGAGCGTGATCACCGCGCGCATGGACTACCTGCCGCGCGACACCCCCGACGCCTGGCAGCCGCAGGAACTGCAGCGGCTGCTGGCGCCGGGCGAGGCCGTGGTGTCGATCTACGCCCGCGGCCGCGACTACCACAAGGTGCTGCGCAACCGCCTGCAGCGCCTGGCCGAACGGCTGGCGGCGCAGATCGGGCCCTTTGGCCACCGCGCCTTCACCGATTCGGCGCCGGTGCTCGAGGTCGAGCTGGCATCACGCAGCGGCCTGGGCTGGCGCGGCAAACACACGCTGACGCTGCAGCGCGAAGCCGGTTCGATGTTTTTCCTCGGCGAAATCTATGTCGACCTGGCGCTGCCGCCGACGGCGCCGGCCAGCGCACACTGCGGCAGCTGCAGCGCCTGCATCACCGTCTGCCCGACGCAGGCCATCGTCGCGCCCTACCGGCTGGACGCCCGCCGCTGCATCAGCTACCTGACGATCGAACATGCGGGCGCGATTCCGCTGGCGCTGCGGCCGCTGCTGGCCAACCGCATCTACGGCTGCGACGACTGCCAGCTGGTCTGCCCCTGGAACAAGTACGCGCAGCGCGCCACGCTGCCCGATTTCGACAGCCGCGACGGCCTGGCCGGCAGCACGCTGCTGGCGCTGTGGGCCTGGGACGAAGCAGGTTTTCTGCAGCGCACCGAAGGCAGCGCGATCCGCCGCATCGGCTGGCAGCGCTGGCGGCGCAACCTCGCGGTGGCGCTGGGCAATGCCTTGCGGGTGCAGGACGACGCGCCGACCCGTGCGGCGCTGCAGCAGGCGCAGGCCGGCGCCGACCTCCTGGTGCAGGAGCACATCGCCTGGGCCCTGGCGCAGCCCTGCGAATCAACGCAGGGCTGACAAGGCCATCAGCGTCAGCGGCAACCCGACCATGCCGATCAGTGTCGACACCGTCACCAGCCCGGCGACATAGCCCCCATGCCCGCCCATACGCACAGCCAGCACATAGGCGCTGGAGGCCGTGGGCATGGCGGCAAAGGCGACGACGATGGCCTGCTGCGCCGGCGGCATCTGCAGCGCGATGACCAGCACGATGGCCAGCACCGGCAGCAGCGCATGGCGGATGGCCAGCAGCGCCGCCGCCAGCCCCGGG
>JBASTF010000194.1:0-4234 GCA_049274755.1 Rubrivivax sp.
CCTGCAGGCGCTGCAACGCTTCGTCGTCCTGCGCGGCGGCCAGGCGGCGCTGCAAGGCCGTGGCTTCGGCGGCGGCGGCCTGCAGCGTCTGGCGCTCAGCTTCGCTCAGGCTGTCGTACCAGACACGGGGGCACAGCAGCAGCAGCAGGCCGAACAAATGGCCGCTGAGGCTGACATGGCCGTGGTGGCGCCAGAGACCGAAGCCCAGCAGGTTGGTCAGCGGGTTTTCCTGTGCCTGCACGGTGCCGCTTTCGACGGCCTGCACCAGGTCCTTCACGTCGGTGGTGACCGGCGTGAAACCCAGCGCGGCAAGCAGGGCGCGGTACTGCGCGCTGTCCAGCGTGCGGATCACGAGGCCGGCGCAATCGGCTGGCCGGCGCAGCGGGCGCTGGCCGTTGGAGAGGTGGCGGAAACCGTTGTCCCAGAAGCCCAGCACCTGGTAGCCGGTGCGCTGCACGATGGCATCGCGCAGCAGGCGGCCGGCTTCGCCGTCCAGCGCCGCCAGGGCCGCGGCACGGTCGCCGACGCTGAACGGCAGGTCCAGCACACCGAGCTCGGGCACACGCGCCGACAGGTAGCTCGAGGCCATGTAGCCGATGTGCCGGCTGCCGTCTTCCAGCGCTGCAAACAGCGCCGCCGCTTTTTCGCCGCCGGCGGTGACGTCGGCCTGCAGCGTGTTCGCCATGCCAGCATCGGCCAGCCGCTGCGCCAGGTGGCGCAGCGCCGTCGTGAGGATGGAGACCTCGCCCTGGTAGCCGGCCAGGCGCAGCGGGCCGGCCGTGGCGGCGGTGGCGACGTGCACAGGTTCAGGCACTGGGAATGTTGGCGTCCTGGACGATCTTCTTCCAGCGCTGGAAGTCCTCGTCGACCACACGCGCCAGCTGCTCGGGGCTGCGCACCCAGGCTTCGAGGCCGGAGCGGATCAGCTGCACCTGGAAGTCGCGGTCGCGTGCCACCGCCTGGGCCTGCTCGCGCAGCGCCTGCAGGGTTTCGGGCGGCGCTTCCTTGTGCAGGAAGAGCGCGATCCACGAGGCGTACTCGTAGCCCTTCACGCCTTGTTCCTGCAGCGTGGGCACGTCGCGGAACTGGCCGTGGCGTTCACTGCCGCAGAAGCCGATCAGGCGCACCCGTTTGTCGGGCAGGAAGGGCTGGGCCAGCGACAGCGCCATCGGCATCACGTCGACCTCGCCCGAGGCCACGGCCAGCGCAGCCTGGCTGGCGCCGCGGTAGGGCACATGTTCGATGGGCGCGCCGGTGTAGGCCTTGAACATCTCGGCAGCCATGTGCTGCGGGCTGCCGATGCCACCCGAGGAATAAGTGATGCGCTGCGCCTTCGCGCGTTTCACCAGGTCCTGCACATTGCGCACCGGCGACGCGGCGGGCACCGCGAAGAAGGTCGGGATGTTGGCGACACCGGCCACCGGCAGGTAGTCGCGCCGCGGCTCGCCCTTCATCTTCGTGGCCTGCAGGTGCGGCAGGATGGTCAGGATGCTGTTGTTCAGCGCCGCCACCATGCGGCCGTCGGGCCGTGCCCGCGACAGCCGTTCCAGGCCGACGAGGCCGGCCGCCGCGGCGACGTTCTCGACGACGAAGGCAGCCCCCGTGCGCTGCGCCAGGCGCTCGGTCATGAAACGCAGGCCGACGTCGGAAGCGCTGCCGGCTTGCAGCGGCAGGATCACGGTGACCGGGCCATCGGGGTATTTCTGGGCCCGCGCCGGCAGCGTGGGCAGGCCGAGCGCGGCACTCGCGGCGCCGGCGGCGATGAACTGGCGTCGTTGCATGGTCGGCCGCCTCAGAAGCTGGAGCTCGGCACGGCCGGCTTCTCGCTCATCACCTCGCTGGCCGCCTTGTCGTTGGCGCCGCCGTCGGTCCAGGCCGGCACACGCCCGATGCGCGCCGCCTCGTGCCAGGCGAAGTTCAGCTCGACCTTGATGCCGTTGATCGGCTCGCGCATGAACAGCTGGTAGAGGTTGGAGTTGTGCGCCTTGCGTTCGCTGAACTCGACGCCATTGGCCGTCAGCCGTTCGATGAAATCTTCGATGCCGTCGCAGTTCAGGCACAGGTGGTCGATGCGGCCCGAGCCCAGCGCGCCGGCGGCCGAGAAGTCGCGGTCGCCGTCGGTCGGTGTCTTCAGGTAGGTGTCCTGGTGCGCCGAGTGGCGCGCCTTGCCGATGTGGATGACGTCCTGCTCGCCGATGTACAGCCAGTACACCGGGAAACCGAACTCCGGGTGGTAGCCGTTGCGGAAACCCAGGTTGTTCACGAACCAGTCGCGTGTGCCCTCGGGGTCGTGCGTGAGGATCAGCAGGTGTTCGAGGAAGCGCAGTCCCATGGCATGTCTCCTTGCTGCGTTGTTCTTGTTGGTCAGCGTGCGTGTTCGGCGGCCACCGGGCGGGTCTCGCCGCTGTCGACCAGGGTGCGCGTGGCGTTCACGGAGGCGTAGATCCACAGGATCTTCATCGGCTCGGTGTCCGACTTGTTGCGGAAGCGGTGCGGCACGTTGGGCGGGATGAAGGTGGTGTCCAGCGGCTTCAGCGCGTGCACCTCGCCGGCGATGTCCATGTAGGCCTCGCCGCTGAGCAGCACCACACTCTCCTCGCAGTTGTGGCTGTGGAACGGAATCTTGGTGCCGGGCGCAAACTCGGTGATGCCGTTGATGAAGCCGGTGGCGCCCACCGAGGGCAGCACCAGCGGCGTGGTGCGGGCGCCGCCGCCGCGGTCGTGGCTCTTGATCTGGTCGGGCCGCAGCACGGCGTGCGCGGCGGCGGGTGTGGCGGTGGTGGTCATGCGGACACCTCGGTGGTCAAGGGCGGAATGCCGATCTCGGCGGCCAGGGCCGCCAGCTCGTCGAGCAGGGCGGTGGACAGCGGAATGCCTTGCTGCGCATAGCGCCGGCGCTTGCCGTGGCTTTGTTCGCCGGGCAGCCAGATGCGGTCGACGCCGGGCATGCGTTCGCTGCTGCGCAGGTCGCGCACCAGGCGGTCGACCTGCTGCTTGAACTGCGCCGGGTCGCCGAACGCGGCGAGGTCGATCACCAGGATGGCCTGGCCGGTGTTGGTGACCGACACATGGTCGGCGTTGAAGTCGACGACGTCGCGGCCCATCGCCGCGCCGCCCAGCGTGCCGGCCAGCAGGCCCACCACCAGCGCCAGGCCGTAGCCCTTGTGGTCGCCGATGGGCAGCAGGAAACCTTCGCCGGCGCGCTTCGGGTCCAGCAGCGGCTGGCCCTGGCGGTCGATCATCCAGCCCACCGGCATGCTTTCGCCGCGTTTGGCCTTGGCCTTGACCTTGCCGTAGGCCGCCACCGTGGTGGCCATGTCCAGCACCACCGGCGGTTCGTCGCCGGCCGGAATGCCGGCGGCGATGGGGTTGGTCGACAGCAGCATCTCCATGCCGCCCCAGGGCGGCAGGTGGTTGGCGTTGCCGACGGCGAAGTACAGCCCCAGCATGTCGTGCTGCAGCGGCTTGCGTGCGTACAGCGACGCCGGCCCGGCATGGTTGCTGTAGCGCGTGCCGACCCAGGCGACGCCGCAGCTGCGTGCCTTCTCGATGGCAAGGTCGACGGCACGCGAGACGACCAGGTGGCCCATGCCGTTGTCGCCATGCAGCACGGCCATCGCGGCACGTTCGTGCACGACGCGGATGTCCGGGTGTTTGTTGATGCCGCCGGCGCGCAGGCGCTTCAGGTACTGCGGCAGGCGGATCACGCCGTGGCCGTCGCTGCCCTGCAGGTCGGCTTCGGCCATCAGCGTGGCCACCTGCGCGGCATCGGCCGGCGGCAGGCCCTGGCTGGCGAAGGCGGCTTCGATGAAGCGGCGCAGCGCAGCGTGGGGCACCTGGCGGGTGGTCATCGGGTGTGTCTCGGTGGTGTTGGTGCTGCTGCCGTGTGCAGGCCGCAGCGCCACAGCAGGACTTGCAGGGTAGGCGGCGGACACCGGCCTGTCCAATGCTGGTTTCGCGCGCTGCCATATCATGCTGCGATTGTTTGAGGGTTTTCACCCGCTTCCAGCACCCCCGTCATGCACCTGCGCACCCTTCGTTATTTCGTCGCCGTGGCCGATGCCGGCAGCCTGACCGCCGCGGCAGCTGCCATACCGATTGCGCAACCCGCGCTGACGCGCCAGATGCGCGAGCTGGAAACCGAGCTGGGGGTGCAGCTGCTGCAGCGCCTGCCCCGCGGCGTGCGCCTGACGCAGGCCGGCGTGACGGTCTACGAAGCGGCGCAGCGCATGCT
>JBASTF010000195.1:0-4199 GCA_049274755.1 Rubrivivax sp.
CCACCAGGGCCAGCCGCCAGCCGGCCTGTGCATAACGCGCCGCCAGCGCCTGGCCGATGCCCGAAGACGCGCCGGTGATGAAAACCAGCGGCGCGGCCATCAGCGCTGCCCCGGCGCCGGCAACACGGTGCGCACCGGGCCTTTCAGCTCGAGCCGGCGTGCGCCGTGGTCGTAGTCCAGCCCGGCCGACCAGAGTTCAGCGCCGCCCAGCAACACCTGCACCGGCAGATGGCTGCGCAGCTTTTCGCTGACCAGGAAGGCATGCAGGAACTCGCTTTTCATCTGCAGCGGCCGACCGCCGGCGTCGGTGCTGTCGACCTGGGCGCCACCGAGCAGCTGCACCTCGCTGCCATCGCCATTGCTCAGCGCGCGCTGGGCGCTGGCCAGCGTGACACGACCGTCGGGTGCGATGGCGCGCAGCTGCACACCGTCGATCTCGATGCGGTCGGTGTCGGGGAAGTGGCGCATCTGCGCACCTTCGATGCGGATCTTCAGGCGCCCCGAGGCATCGAAATGCTCCAGCGCAAACTGCGACATCGTGTAGTCGGGCTCGTGCCGCGGCGGCGCCTCTTCGGTGATGGACGGCGCCGTCGGCGTGTTTTTCACCAGCCACCAGGTGAACAAGGCCAGCAGCGTCATCAGCAGCAGCGGCAGATAGGCCGACAACACGTCGCGCAGCCGCAGGTGCCAGGGCTGGCGCGGGCGCGGCGCGGCGCCTCGGGCCGCAGCCACCGGGCCCAGCGCAATCGGCACCTCGGGCAGGTCGGGCAGATGCAGTTCGACCGACATGCCGGGCTCAGGCGGTGTCGAGCGAGGTCAGATGGCCTTGCAGCAGCGCGGCGTAGCGGCCGGCCGCCATCAGCAGCAGGTCGCAGAACTCGCGCGCCGCGCCATGGCCGCCTGCGGCAGCCGTCACGTGGTGGGCCACGGCCTTGACCTCGGCATGGGCGTTGGCCGGCGCGCAGGCAAAACCGGCGCGCAGCAGCAGCGGCAGGTCGGGCCAGTCGTCGCCGATGGCGGCGACCTCGGGCCAGTCCAGTCCCAGGGCTTCGAGCAGCGGCGTCGCGGCGGCGAGTTTGTCGTGGGCGCCGTAGACGGCATGGCGCAGGCCGAGGTCGGCGACACGCCGCCGCACCGCCGGCGAATCGCGGCCGGTGATGACCACCGGCTCGATGCCACCCTGGCGCAGCAGCTTCAGGCCATGGCCGTCCAGCGTCGCAAAGGCCTTCACCGTCTCGCCGTGTTCGCCGATGTAGATGCGGCCGTCGGTCAGCACGCCATCGACATCGAAGATCGCCGCCTTCATGCCCAGTGACTGGCCCTGGGCCTGCAGCAGCAGTTCCGGCGGAAAACGCAGGGCAGGTGTCATCTCAGATGACCTTCGCACGCATCAGGTCGTTGGTGTTCAGCGCACCGACCAGGCGTTGTGCGTCGTCGACGACGAGCACGCTGGTGATGCGGTGCTGCTCCATCACGTCGGCCGCTTCCACCGCCAGCGCATCGGCGCGCACGAGCCTGGGGCCGGTGTGCATCACCTGGGCCGCCGTCAGCGTGCGCAGGTCGGCGCCGCGTTCGATCAGGCGGCGCAGATCGCCGTCGGTGAAGATGCCGGCCGGCCGGCCTTCGGCGTCGACGATGGCGGTGAAGCCCAGGCCCTTGCCGGTCATCTCGCGCAGCAGCTCGGAGAAGCTGGCGTCGGGCGCGACACGCGGCACGGCATCGCCGCTGCGCATCAGGTCCTGCACATGCATCAGCAATTTGCGGCCCAGGCTGCCGCCGGGGTGCGAACGCGCAAAGTCCTCTTCGCGGAAACCGCGGGCATCGAGCAAGGCCACGGCCAGTGCATCGCCCAGCGCCATCTGCGCCGTGGTGCTGGCCGTGGGCGCCAGGTTCAGCGGGCAGGCCTCTTGTTCGACGGCGCTGGAGATCACCAGGTCGGCATGGCGGGCCAGCGTCGAGTCGGGTTTGCCCGTCATCGCCACCAGGGTCACGCCGATGCGGCGGATGGCCGGCAGCACGGCCGCCAGCTCGTCGCTTTCGCCGCTGTTGCTGATGGCGAGCACAACGTCGCCGCCGATCACCATGCCCAGGTCGCCATGGCTGGCCTCGGCCGGGTGCACGAAGAAGGCCGGTGTGCCGGTGGAGGCCAGCGTGGCCGCGATCTTGCGTCCGACATGGCCACTCTTGCCCATGCCCATCACGACCACACGGCCCTGGCAGTCGAGCATGGCCTTGACGGTGTTCGCAAAACCTTCGCCCTGGTGCGCGGCCAGGCCCAGCAGCGCGCGGGCCTCGATCTCGAAGGTCTGCGCCGCCAGCGCAAGCGCACGCGGGGCGTCGAAGGTGCGCGGCAAGGTCATCGGGCAGGCGTGTCGACTACGATCGGCCTCATTCTAGAGAGATGGCCAGCACCCTCGAACTTGTCCTGTTGTACCTGGTCGCCGCGGTGCTCGGCGTGGTGGCCTGCCGCTCGCTGAAACTGCCGCCGATGCTGGGTTACCTGGTGGTCGGTGTGCTGATCGGCCCCAACGCCCTGGCGCTGGCCAACGACAGCGCCGGCGTGAAGTACCTGGCCGAGTTCGGCGTCGTGTTCCTGATGTTCGTCATCGGGCTCGAGTTCAACCTGCCCAAGCTGCGCAGCATGCGCACGATGGTCTTCGGCCTCGGCCTGTCGCAGGTGGTGCTGACGATGGCCGGCGCACTGGCAGGCCATGCGCTGCTGGTCGCGGGCTATGCCTGGATCACCGGCCGCGCCTGGCAGATGGCCTGGCCCGGCGCCGTGGTGCTGGGCGGCGCCATCGCGATGTCGTCCACCGCCATCGTCGTGAAGCTGATGGCCGAGCGCCTGGAGCTCGAAACCGAACACGGCCGGCGCGTGATGGGCGTGCTGCTGTTCCAGGACCTGGCCGTGGTGCCGCTGCTGGTGCTGATCCCGGCGCTGGGCGCCGGGGCCGAGCAGCTGTTCGAGGCCCTGGGCTGGGCCCTGCTGAAAGCCAGCGTGCTGCTGACGCTGCTGCTGGTGGGTGGCCAGCGGGTGATGCGCTGGTGGCTGACCCTGGTGGCACGGCGCAAGAGCGAAGAGCTCTTCATGCTGAACCTGCTGCTGATCACGCTGGGCCTGGCCTGGCTGACCGAACACGCCGGGCTCTCGCTGGCGCTGGGTGCCTTCGTCGCCGGCATGCTGGTGGCCGAGACCGAATACAAACACCAGGTGGAAACCGACATCCGGCCCTTCCACGACGTGCTGCTGGGGCTGTTTTTCATCACCATCGGCATGAAGCTGGACTGGCGGCCGGTGGCCGAGCAGTGGTTCCTGGTGCTGATGCTGACCTCGGTGCCGGTGGTGGCCAAGTTCGGCCTCGTCGCCGTGCTGGCGCGTGCCTTCCGCGCACCGCCCGGCGTGGCGCTGCGCACCGGCCTGTACCTGGCGCAGGCCGGCGAGTTCGGCTTTGTGCTGCTGACGCTGGGCGCCGACAATGGCCTGGTGTCGCCGACCTGGGTCAGCCCCATCCTGGCCAGCATGGTGTTGTCGATGCTGGCCACGCCCTTCATCGTGATGTACAGCAACCGCATCGTGATGAAGCTCAGCGCCAGCGACTGGCTGATGCAGTCGGTGCAGCTGACCTCGATCGCGAAGAAGGCCATCCGCGCCGAGAAACACGTGATCATCTGCGGCTATGGGCGCAGCGGCCAGAACCTGGCGCGCATGCTGGACACCCAGGGCATCCCCTACATGGCGCTGGACCTGGACCCCGACCGTGTGCGCCAGGCAGCAGCAGCCGGCCAGAGCGTGGTCTTCGGCGACGCGGCGCGGCTGCAAAGCCTGATGGCCGCCGGCCTGGCGCGCGCCAATGCCGTGGTCGTCAGCTACCCCGACACGGCGTCGGCGCTGAAGATCCTGCGCCTGGTGCGCCAGCATGCGCCGGCGGTGCCGGTGGTCGTGCGCACCATCGACGACAGCGACCTGGAGACGCTGCGCAATGCCGGCGCCACCGAGGTCGTGCCCGAGGCCATCGAAGGCAGCCTGATGCTGGCCAGCCATGCGCTGGCCCTGGTGGGCGTGCCGATGCGCAAGGTGATCCGGCTGACACGCGACGCGCGCGACGCACGTTACGGCCTGCTGCGCGGCTACTTCCATGGCGCCGACGACGACACCGTCGAGGAACTGCAGCAGGCGCGGCTGGCGAGCGTCACGCTGC
>JBASTF010000196.1:0-1617 GCA_049274755.1 Rubrivivax sp.
GGCCTGGCTGCGCGGCACGGCGCCGGCGCTGCCGCCCGGTGTGTTCCACGGCAATGCGGCGCAGCCGGCCGGCAAGCTGGCCGTGCTGTTCTCCGGCCAGGGCTCGCAGTACCCGGGCATGGTGCGTGAAGCGGCGCTGCATTTCGACGCCTTGTCCGAGACGCTGGAACAGGCCGACGCGGCGCTCGCAGCACCGTTCGACACACGTTTCGGCAACGGCACGCGCCTGTCGCAGTTTCTGTTCCCGCGTGGTGCCTACGACGACGCGGCCAAGGCCCAGGCGCGCCAGAAGCTCACCAGCACCGACGTTGCACAGCCGGCGCTGGGCGCCGTGGAAGTGGGCCTGCTGCGTGTGATGCAGTCGCTGGGCCTGAAGCCCGAGATGGCGGCCGGCCACAGTTATGGCGAGTTCGTCGCGCTGTTTGCCGCCGGCGCCATCGACTTCGACGCGCTGATGCAGATCTCGGCCGCACGTGGCCGCTTCATCGTCGACGCCGCGTCGGCCTCGGGCGCCGAGCTGGGCACGATGGCTGCGGTGAATGCGCCGCGCAAGGTGGTCGAGGACGCCATCGCCGACATCGACGGCGTCATCATCGCCAACCACAACGCACCGCTGCAAAGCATTCTGTCCGGCACCCGCGAAGCGGTGAAGGCCGCATCGGCCAAGCTGGCGCAGGCCGGTGTCGAGGTCACCGAGATCCCGGTGGCCGCCGCCTTCCATTCCAACCTGGTGAAGCCGGCACAGCAGGCGCTGTCCGAGATGATCGACGCCACGCCGTGGGCAGCCACGAGCTTCCCGGTGTATTCGAACACCACGGCGCGGCCGCACACGGCCGACGTGGCGCGTGTGAAGCGCCAGATGGCCGAGCACCTGGTGCGGCCGGTGGAGTTCGTCGCCGAGATCGAGGCGATGCACAAGGACGGCGCTCGCATCTTCGTCGAGATCGGCCCCAAGGCCGTGCTGGCGCGGCTGACGACACGCATCCTCGAAGGCAAGCCGCACGTGGCCATCGCCGTCGACGACGGCAGCGGCCTCGGCGGCCTGCTCGGCGGCGTGGCCCAACTGCTGTGCGCCGGTGTCGACCTGGACGTGGCCGCGCTGTTTGCGCGCCGCGACTGCCGTGTCGCCGACCCGGCCGATCTGTCGCGTCTGCTGCGCACGCTGCCGGTGCCGAAAAACGCCTGGCTGCTGAATGGCAGTGGTGCGCGCCGCGCCGCCGAGCCGGTGCGCCAGATCGGTGTGACGCTGGAGCAGGCGCAAGCTGCGCCAGTGGCCACCGCGCCGCTGCCGGCTGCGGTGCCCGAACTGCCGCCTGCCGTGGCCGCGCAGCCCTTGCGTGCCACGTCCACGCTGTCTTCCGCAACCACCACCCACCCAGCTTTCAGAAGGGGTCGACCTATGGATGAACGACGAACGCTCCCGGGGATGGCGGACTCGTCCGTCATGTCCCAGTACTTCGAGACGATGCGCCAGTTCCTGGAAACCCAGGAACGTGTGATGTCGGCTTTCCTGGGCGACGGCAGTGTGGCGCCGCGTGCGCCGATGCGTGCACGTGCAGTGCCGATGGCGCTGCCCCGTGTGGCCGAGGCACCCAGCATCGCTGCGCCGCGTGTGGT
>JBASTF010000197.1:0-6776 GCA_049274755.1 Rubrivivax sp.
GCGCACAGCATGGGCGGGCTGGCGCTGCGCCGCTGGTGGGCCGAACGCGGCGACGACGCGCGCCTGCACCATGCGGTGACCATCGGCACGCCGCACCACGGCACCTGGCTGGCGCGTTTTGCGTTGAGCCGCAACGCACGCCAGATGCAACAGCGCTCGGGCTGGCTGCAGGCACTGGCCCAGCGTGAACCGGCGGGCCGGACCGCACGCTTCACCTGCTTCTACGGCCACTGCGACAACATCGTCTTCCCGCCGGCCACCGCCACGCTGGACGGTGCCGACAACCGCCACCTGGCCGGTGTCGCCCATGTGCACATGGCGGCGCGGCCGGAGCCGCTGGCCGAGGTGCTGGCGCGGCTGGACTTGGCGTCTGGCGTCAGGCGCTGAACAGGCGCTCGCCACGCAGCACGGCGCCGGCTTCGACCTCGCCGTCCCGCTGGATGCGTTTGCGCACCGCGGCATACACCGGCGTGAAGTCCGGCGCCGTGGCATCGAACAGCTGCTGGAACGAGTCGATGACGAAGTAGGTCGCCTGGTAGGTGTCGATCTTGTAGCGGCTGCGCATCAGGCGCTGCAGCTCGAAGCCCACACGCTGCGGTTCCGGGCTGGTGACGCTGTGGCGCAGCTCCCCGGCCGAGCTCAGGACGCCGGCACCGTAGGCCCGCAGGCCTTGCGGCGTGGCGATCAGCCCGAACTCCACCGTGTACCAGTACAGCCGCGCCAGCAGTTCGCAGGCGTCCAGCCGGCTGGCCTTCAGCCCACCGCGGCCATAGGCCTGCATGTAGTCGGCGAACACCGGGTTGAACAGCAGCGGCACATGGCCGAACAGGTCGTGGAAGATGTCGGGCTCGACGACGTAGTCGAACTCCTCGGGCCTGCGGATCCAGTCCGTCACCGGGAACTTGCGTTCGGCCAGCAGCGCGAAAAAGGCCTCTTCGGGAATCAGCCCCGGCACAGCGACGATCTGCCAGCCGGTGGCCGGCATCAGGCGTTCGCTGATCGCGTCGAAGTGCGGAATCTGTTCCGGCGCGCCCAGCTGCTGCACCGCGGTGATGAACTCGTCGCAGGCCAGGCCGGGCAATTGCTGCAGCTGGCGCGTGTAGAGCCGCCGGTAGGTGTCGTGGTCGGCGGCCGTGTGCTGCGACCAGTCCTGCGCGCAGGTGTAGTCGCTGTTGGCACGGCCGTAGTCACCACGCGGCGGGCGGTCACCCTGGCCGTAGGTGACCGGCGCCACGCCGACGTTCACGCCCTTCATGTCTTGGCCAGCACGCCGCGGCGGATCTGGTCGAGCTCGATGCTCTCGAACAGCGCCTTGAAGTTGCCTTCGCCGAAGCCCTGGTCGCCCTTGCGCTGGATGAACTCGAAGAAGATCGGCCCCAGCTGGTTTTCGCTGAAGATCTGCAGCAGCAGCTCGCCGGCCTTGCCGTCGATCAGGATCTTGCGCTTGTGCAGCTCGGCGACGTTTTCGCCATGGCCGGGGATGCGCTTGTCGACCAGCTCGTAGTAGGTGTCGATGGTGTCCAGCAGCTTCACGCCGCTGCTGCGCAGCGCGTCGACGGTGGCCTTCAGCTCGGTGGAGCCCAGTGCGATGTGCTGGATGCCTTCGCCGTGGTACTTGTCCAGGTATTCCTGGATCTGGCCGGCCTTTTCGTTGCCCTCTTCGTTGATGGGAATGCGGATCTTGCCGCAGGGGCTGGTCATGGCCTTGCTCTTCACGCCGGTGACCTGGCCTTCGATGTCGAAGTAGCGGATCTCGCGGAAGCTGAACAGGCGCTCGTAGAAATCGGCCCACTCGCCCATGCGGCCGCGGTGCACGTTGTGCGTGAGGTGGTCGATGTAGGTCAGGCCGTGGCCGACCGGGTTCAGGCTGGCGCCCGGCAGCGGCTCGAAGTCGACATCGAAGAAGCCGATGTTGCCGATGTCGCCGTCTTTGGCGCCGTTCTTGCCGCGCCACTTGTCCACCAGGTAGATCAGGCTGTCGCCGATGCCCTTGATGGCCGGGATGTTCAGTTCACCCGGGCCGGCGGTGCCGGCATACCCCCAGGCCCCCAGCGACTGCGCACGTTCGCAGGCCTTGCGCGCGTCCTGCACGCGGAAGGCGATGGCGCAGATGCTGGGGCCGTGCAGGCGGGCAAACCGCTGCGCAAAGCTGTCGGGTTCGGCGTTGACGATGAAGTTGATCTCACCCTGGCGGTACAGCAGCACGTTCTTGTGGCGGTGCTTGGCAATCGCCTGGAAGCCCATGCGCTCGAACAAGGCGCCCATCGCAGCCGGGTCCGGGGCGGCGTACTCGATGAACTCGAAACCATCGGTGCCCATCGGGTTGTCCCAGGGGGTGAACTGCATCGCGCCGCTCCGTTGTGTTGAGTGAGGTCAAGGTCTTGCACTGTAGAGGCGCCGCGGCGCAGTTTGTCTGCAAGACGAGGCGTTGATCGTCGTCAAGACGACGCAAAACTGCAAGAATTCGGCGTATGGAAGCGGAAACAGATCTCGATGCGATCGATCGGCGCATTCTTCAGGCGCTGCAAGCCCAGGGCCGCAGCACCTATGACGAACTCGCGGCCCAGGTCAGCCTGTCGGCCAGCGCCACGCTGCGGCGTGTGAAGCGGCTGGAAGAAGCCGGGGTCATCGCCGGCTACGTGGCCCTGGTGGCGCCGGAACGGGTGGGGCTGGGCCTCACGGCCTACATCAACGTGCGGCTGGAAAAACACACGGACAGCCACAAACGCAACCCGATGGACTTGTTCGCAGCGGCCGTGCAGACCTGGCCCGAGGTGGTGGAGTGCGCCGCGCTCACCGGCGAGATGGACTACCTGCTGCGTGTGCTGGTGCGCGACATGGCGCATTACTCGCGCTTCATCATGGAGAGCCTGCTGAAGCACCCCAGCGTGCAGGACTGCAAGACCAGCTTCGTGCTGCAGCGGCTGAAGGGCACCACCGCCTTGCCGCTGTGACGGCGCTGTCCTAACGCGTGTAGATGCTCCACTCACCCTGCGGTGTGCGCAGGTAGCTGCTGCTGCCCTGGCGCAGCAGCACCGTGCCTTCGTTTTCGGCCACCCAGTCGCTGCCCGGCAGCTCACGCACCACGGATTCCAACGCCTCGCGGCCGCCGATGGCATGGCCACCCGGCAGCAGGGCCGCCACCAGCGAGGCCAGCGCGAAATAGCTGCTGGGCTTGTCGACGGCGATCGGTGCGCCGCCCGACGCGAAGCCATCGAAGCCGATCAGCTTCGCCGCCGCCGGCACGCCGGTGATGGCCGGTGTCGGCATCTCGCGCAGCCCCGAGACCTGCACCGCGTCGCCACGGATCGCGCCGCCGTGTTCGGGCACAAAGAGCAGCAGCGTCGGGCGCTTGCTGGCTTCGACCAGCGCGATGAAACGTTCGATCTCGGCAAACAGCTTCAGCAGCCGTGGCTTGAAGGTCTCCTTGCTGCGCTGCGAGGCCAGGCCGGGCACACGGTTGCCGTCGTGCATCGTCACCGTGTTGTAGAGCAGGGCCATCGGTGCCGGGTCGGCACTGCGCTGCCGCCAGTGCCGAGCCAGCACCTCGCCGTCGGCATGGATGGGCGTGCCGTCGAAAGCCTGCATCGCCACCGGCGCGCCGGCATCGTGTTCGGGGGCGATGCCCAGCCCGCCCTGGTCGCGCAACTGCTCGGCGAAGTGGTCGAAGTGGCCGTCGTGGTTCATCAGCAGCGCCGGCTTGTAGCCGATCTGCTGCAGGCTGGCGAACAGCTGGCAGCCGTCGGGCGCCGCTTCGTACAAGCCGCTCTGCGGCACCTGGCCGCAGCTCGCGCGCAGCAGCCGCAACACCGCCGGGCCGCTGTACGAAGCTGCGGAGTTGAACTGGCGGAACACGATGTCGAAGCGCGACATCAGCGGCGCGTCGCGCAGCCGCACCTCGTCGAGATCGTCCCAGGACAGCGAGCAGATGCTGAGCACGACGATGTCGAAGGCCGGTGCTGCGCTGCCTGCCACCAGGCGCACCTGTTTGTCGCGTTCGGTGGCGTAGAAGGCGGCCAGCCGCGCATCGAGCTGGCTGAGTGCCAGCGGCGCATTGCTGCCGGCGTCCTCGCGTGCATTCAGCGTCGGCGCCGCGCCGCCGTTGCGGGCCCAGAAACCCGGTGCCGGCAGCACCGCGGCCGAGGCCAGGCCCAGGAACACCAGCGTCGCAAAACGCAGCCGGCGCTGCAGCAGCACAAACAGCACCAACCCCAGCGCCAGCCCCAGCACCACCGGCCAGGCGATGAAACGTCCGGCCAGCTCCAGCCAGTAGTCGCCGCTGAAACTGGCCAGCGCACCGAACTGGCCGACGATGCGCGATGCCGGCGGCAGGAAGGAGTCGTGGTACAGCAGCGCCACGGCCACCGGCACGGCAAGCCCATGGCGCAGGCGGCGCCAGCGCGGGTTCTGCAGTGGCCAGGCCAGTGCCGCTGCGAACACCAGGTTCTCGGCCACATGCAGGCCGATGGTCTGGCTCCAGTACAGGCCGATCTTGGCCAGGAAGTACAGGCTCCACGCACCCATGGGCTGCCCCGTCAGGCCCGCGCCGCAGCCAGTGCTGCGTCGAAGCGCCGCCGCCAGCCGGTCCAGCGCTGGCGCAGCAACTGGGCGTATGAACGCGCCAGGCTGCGGTAGCCCTGGGCGCCGAGCGTCACGATCTCGGTCAGGCCTTGCAGCGGGTGGTCGCTGCCGTACTGTTCACCCCAGCGCGACCAGGCATCGGCACGCGAGAAGGTGCACTGGATCAGCGCCTGCTGCTGGGCCAGGCTCAGTTCGCCGAAACGCAGGCCGACCCGGTCGTCGCGCCGGGCGCTGACACGCGCCGGGAACACATGTTCTTCGCTGCCGCTGAACATCAGCACGTTCAGCGACGCGTCCACAGCCAGATCCAGCGGCCCGGCGAGCTTCAGGCCCAGGCCGCTGAGCGAATAGTCCTCGGTTTCGCAGCGGTGGGTGTGGCCACCGGGCAGCAGCAGGCACACCGGCAGCACGGCCGGCACGCGGTGCGCCAGCCGCACCTGGCGGCGTTCACGTGCGACGCCGATGGCCGCGCCCAGGATCAGCAGGTTGAACACCGTCCACAACAGGTTCAGCAGCACGGTGCCGGTCTCGAACGTGTTCCACCAGAACAGCCGCCCGATGCCGATGGCCACACCCAGCAGGTTCAGCAGCACCAGCCACAGGTAGGGCCGCGAGATGCTCCAGTCGAAGTGGGTTTGCTCGACCAGCCCGCCCTTGGCGGTGACGTTGAACTTGCCGGCCTTCGGGTTGATGAAGGCCAGCGTCGTCGGCAGCGTGATGTACCAGGCCAGCACCGCTTCGTAGACCTCGGCCCAGAAGGTGTGGCGGTGCGGCCCTTGCATGTGGGCGTTCGCGATGTTGGGCAGCACCACGTGCGGCAGCACGTACAGCGCGATCAGCGGCGCGGTGGCGTTGATGATGTGCAGCTCGCCGTACAGGTAGGCCAGCGGCGCGGTGAGGAACACCAGCCGCGGGATGCCGTAGAAGAAGTGCAGCATCGCGTTGCTGTAGCAGAGGCGCTGCATGAAGCTGAGACCCTTGCCGAACAGCGGGTTGTCCGTGCGGAAGATCTGCGCCATGCCGCGGGCCCAGCGGATGCGCTGGCCGACGTGGCCCGACAGGCTCTCGGTCGCCAGTCCGGCGGCCTGCGTGATGTTCAGGTAGGCCGTGTGCCAGCCGCGGCGGTGCATCTTCAGCGCCGTGTGTGCGTCTTCGGTCACCGTCTCGACGGCGATCCCGCCGACCTCCATCAGCGCCTCGCGGCGGATCACCGCGCAGCTGCCGCAGAAGAAGGTGGCGTTCCAGAAATCGTTGCCGTCCTGCACCAGGCCGTAGAACAGCGCGCCCTCGTTCGGCACGCGGCCGAAGGTGTCGAGGTTGCGCTCGAAGGGGTCGGGGCTGAAGAAGTGGTGCGGTGTCTGCACCATCGCGCACTTCGGGTCGCGCAACAACTCGCCCATCGTCGTCTGCAGAAAGCTGCGCACCGGCAGGTGGTCGCAGTCGAAGATCGCGACGAACTCGCCGTCGCTCTTCGCCAGCGCATGGTTCAGGTTGCCGGCCTTCGCGTGTTTGTTGTCGGGGCGGATGCCATAGCCGACACCGACCTCTTCGGCGAACGCGCGGATCGCATCGCGGCGCCCGTCGTCGAGGATGGTGATGCGCAGCTTGTCGCGTGGCCAGTCCAGGCCCAGCGCGGCCAGCACCGTCGGCGCCAGCACGGCCAGCGGCTCGTTGTAGGTCGGGATGAAGACGTCGACCGTGGGCCACGACGTGGCATCGCTCGGCAGCGCTGCCGGTTTGCGCTGCAGCGGCCATGCCGTCTGCACAAAGCCCAGCAGCATGATCATCCAGGCATAGACCTCGGCGGCCAGCAGCCCCCAGCCCAGCACCGTTTCCCAGCCCGGCTGCAAGGCCATCGACTGCGTGATGCGCCACCAGCCGTAGCGGCAGGTGGCGATCAGCGACAGCATCACCAGCACCAGGCCCGGAATCGCGCCGGGCAGCTTGCGCACCCACAGCGCCAGCGCCCACATCGCGAGCGCCAGGAACAGCTGGCCGGTCCACTCGAGCGGTGTCGTCACCGCCAGCCAGAACGCAAAGGCGCTGGACAGCAGGACCACGGCGACCAGCGGGCGCGACTGCAGCCAGCGTGCGTCGGCCGCGGCTTCGAGCTTCGCACCCCAGTAGACGCGGTCGGTCTGCGGCAGCCGGGCACGCAGGGCCCGCAGGCGTTGCAGCGGCACAGCGACCCGCCC
>JBASTF010000198.1:0-2412 GCA_049274755.1 Rubrivivax sp.
TCGCCGGCCTCCAGGCCGATCTCGCGCAGCAGCTGGTCGACGATGGGCGCCTGGGCGCGGAAACGCAGCGCCGAGTTGACGACGCTGTCGGCAAAACCGGCGCCGTTCGAACCTTCGCCATGGCCACCGCCACCACCGGCCAGCCCGTCGACATGCAGGATCTTGATGCCTTCGATGCGCTCCATCGGCCGCACCGATTCGCGGATGATGGCCTCGGCCTTGGACACCAGGGCCATGCGCAGCGCCGAGGCACGCGCCTCGGGGCTCAGCACGTTCTGCGCCTCGTTCATCAGCCGTGTCGCCTCGGCCTCGATCTCGGCGCGCACCCGTGCCGCCATGGCCTTGATCTTTTCGGCATCGGCGTCGGCCTCGGCCTGGGCGCGGATGGCCTCGCCGCGGTCGGCGCTGGCCTGCTTCTCGGCCTGGGCCGCCGCCGTCAGCCGCAGCGCCTCGCGTTCGGCAGCCTGGCGCGCAGCGATCAGATCGATGGCCTTCTTGCGTTCGGCCGCCTCGACCTCGCGTGCCGTGAACACACGTTCTTCGGCAGCCACCGCTTCGGCGCGTGCCGTGTCGGCCGCGGCCTGGGCTTCGCTCTGCGCCTTGCTTTCCAGCGCCACGGCGATGGCACGCTGCTGCTCGGCCAGCTCCAGCGCCTGCCGGCGTTCGATCTCGGCGGCCTGCAGAGAACGTTCCTTCGCGATGCGCTCCTGCTCGATGCTTTGTTCGCTGCGGATGCGTGCGGCGTCGATGGTCTGTTTCGCGGCGATCTGCGCACCTTCGGCGTCCTGCTCGCGCCTGGCGCGTTCGGTCACCAGATCGGCACGCTGGCGTGCGCGTGCCACCTCCACCTCACGCTGCTGGCTCAAGCGCGCGTACTCGCTTTCGCGGTCGATCTCCAGGCTCAGCTTCTCGGCTTCGAGGTTCTTGTTGCGGATGGCGATCAGCGTGTCTTGCTCGACGTCGTTGCGCTGTTTCTTGCGGTGTTCGATCTGCTCGGTCAGCCGCGTCAGGCCCTCGGCGTCGAAGGCATTGCTGGGGTTGAAGAACTCCATGCTGGTCTGGTCCAGCTGGGTCAGCGACGCGGCTTCGAGTTCGAGGCCGTTTTTCGTCAGGTCGCCGGCCACCGCCTCGCGCACCCGTTTCACGTAGGTGCCGCGTTTTTCGTGCAGCTCTTCCATCGTCATCTCGGCCGCGGCGGTGCGCAGTGCGTCGATGAACTTGCCTTCGACCAGTTCCTTCAGCTCCTCGGGCGCCATCGTGCGCTGGCCCAGGGTCTGCGCCGCAGCAGCCACGGCCTGGGCCTCGGCGGCCACACGCACGTAGAACTCGGCGATCACGTCCACACGCATGCGGTCCTTCGTGATCAAGGCCTTGTCGCGGCCGCGGCTCACCTCCAGCCGCAGCGTGTTCATGTTCACCGGGATCACGTCGTGCACGATGGGCAGCACAAAGGCACCGCCGTCCAGCACCACCTTCTGGCCACCGAGGCCGGTGCGCACGAACGCACGTTCCTTGCTGCTGCGCAGGTACAGCCAGTGCAGCAGCCAGACGGCGATCGCCACGACGATGGCGACGACGATCAGGCCGAGCAGGAAGCTGCCGAATTGGGCGCCGGTCATGAGGGTCTCCTATCGCGTGATGTTGGTGAAGCGCCGTGTCGTGTCGGTCAGCGCTGTTTCTGCAGGCAGGCGTTCCATCGAACTGGCGCCGTAGAAGCCGTGGCACTCGGGGCAATGCCGCAGGATGTATTCGGCGTCGGCCGGTGTGGCGATGGGCCCGCCGTGGCACAGCACGATGACGTCGGGCTTGGCCGCCTTGGCCGCCGCGGCCCAGGCGTTGATCGGCGCCACGCAGTCCGCGAGCTTCAGCGCCGTTTCGGCACCGATGCTGCCGCCGGTGGTCAGGCCCAGATGGCAGACCACGATGTCGGCGCCGGCACGGGCCATTGTGCGTGCCTCGTCGGCGTTGAAGACATAGGGTGTGGTCAGCAGGTCCAGCGCATGGGCCTTGGCGACGAGGTCGACCTCCAGGCCGTAGCCCATGCCCGTTTCTTCCAGGTTGGCGCGGAACGTGCCGTCGATCAGCCCGACGGTGGGGAAGTTCTGGATGCCCGAAAAACCCAGCGCGATCAGGCGGCGCAGGAACTCGTCGGGAATCATGAAGGGGTCGGTGCCGTTGACGCCGGCCAGTACCGGTGTGTGTTGCACCACCGGCAGCACCTCACGCGCCATCTCGCAGACGATCTCGTTGGCATTGCCATAGGCCAGCAGGCCGGCCAGCGAACCGCGCCCGGCCATGCGATAGCGGCCCGAGTTGTAGATGACGATGAGGTCGATGCCACCGGCTTCTTCGCACTTGGCCGACAGGCCGGTGCCGGCCCCGCCGCCGATCAGCGGCCGGCCGCGGGCGCGG
>JBASTF010000199.1:0-8851 GCA_049274755.1 Rubrivivax sp.
GCCTTGACCATGATGGGCACACCGATCTCGCGCGCCTGTGCGATCAGGGTCTTGTCGGACTGGTCGGGGCCCTGGTAGCCGGGCACGCAGGGCACGCCGGCCGCCAGCATCAGGCGCTTGGCAGCGGCCTTGTTGCCCATCTGCTCGATGGCGTGCGGGTCGGGGCCGATGAACACCAGCCCGGCGGCCTGCACCGCACGCGCAAAGGCGGCGTTCTCCGACAGGAAGCCGTAGCCGGGATGGATCGCGTCGGCGCCGCTGACGGCGGCAGCACGCAGCACGGCTTCGATGCTGAGGTAGCTCTCGCGCACCGGCGGCGGGCCGATGCACAGCGCCTGGTCGGCCTGCCGCACATGCAGCGCGCCGGCGTCGGCCTCGCTGTACACGGCCACCGTTCGGTAGCCTTCGGCGCGCGCCGTGCGAATGACACGGCAGGCGATCTCGCCACGGTTGGCGACGAGGACCTTGCTGAACGTGGTGTTGCTCATCGCCGGCTCACATCCGCGCCACGCCGAAGCTGCTCGGCCGCAAAGTGCGCGCACGGCCTTCGCGGCAGATGGCCAGGGCTATCGCCAGCACCTGGCGCGTGTCGCGCGGGTCGATGATGCCGTCGTCCCACAGCCGGGCGGTGGCGAACAGCGCGTGCGACTCCATGTCGAAGCGCTTCAGGATCTCGGAGCGCATCGCGTCCAGGTGGGTCGGCTCGGGTGCCTTGCCGGCGCGCGCCATCTTCTCCTCGGTCACGATGCGCATCACCGTGGCCGCCTGCTCGCCGCCCATCACCGCCACGCGGGCATTGGGCCAGGCAAAGACGAACTGCGGGTCGTAGGCCCGGCCGCACATGCCGTAATTGCCGGCGCCGAACGAGGCGCCGATCATCAGCGTGATGCGCGGTACCGTGCAATTGGTGACGGCCTGGATCATCTTCGAGCCGTGCTTGATCATGCCGACCTGCTCGACGTCCTTGCCGACCATGAAGCCGGTGGTGTTCTGCAGATAGACCAGTGGCGTGCCCGACTGATTGCACAGCTGCATGAACTGCGTGGCCTTGTTCGCGCCCTGCGGATCGATCGGGCCGTTGTTGCCGATGAAGCCGCAGGGCTGGCCTTCGATGGCACCATGGCCGCAGACGGTGGCGGCGCCGAACTCGGGTTTGAAGTCGAGGAAGTCCGAGTCGTCGATGAGCCGCGCCAGCAGTTCGCGCACGTCGTAGGGCTGGCGGTAGTCGGGCGGCACGAGGCCGGCGATGTCGTCGGCCGCGTAGCGCGGCGGCTTCCAGGCACGCAGCGGCACGGCCGGCGTGTTGTGGTTCCAGGGCAGGCGGGCCAGCACGTCGCGCGCGATGCGGATGCCGTCGGCGTCGTCCTCGGCCAAATACTCGGCGACGCCCGAGACGCGGGTATGCATCTCGGCGCCGCCCAGTTCCTCGTCCGTTGCGATCTCGCCGGTGGCCGCCTTCAGCAGCGGCGGGCCGGCGAGGAAGGCCTTGGCGCGGCCGCGCACCATGATCACGTAGTCCGACATGCCCGGCAGGTAGGCGCCGCCCGCGGTGGAGTGGCCATGCATCACCGTCACCTGCGGAATGCCGGCTGCGGACAGCCGCGCCTGGTTGGCGAAGCCCCGGCCGCCCTCGATGAAGACCTCGCCCACATGCATCAGGTTGGCGCCGCCGGATTCGACCAGCCGCACCACCGGCAGCTTGTTCTCGAGCGCGATGGCTTCGGCGCGCAGGCTCTTCCTCATGCCCATCGGCGTGATCGTGCCGCCCTTGATGGCGCTGTCGGACGCGACGATCATGCAGCGCACGCCCGAGACAAGGCCGATGCCGGTGACGATGCCGCCGCCCAGCACGTTCTTCTCACCGTCGTCGTCGTGCATTCGAAAGCCGGCCAACGTGGACAACTCCAGCCAGGGCGAGCCCCGGTCGAGCAGGCGCGCGACGCGCTCGCGCGGCAGCAACTGCTTGCGGGCGCGGAACCTGGACTCCATCGCGTTGGATGTATCGCGCACGCGGCCCTCGAAGCCGCGGAAAGATTCGATCAGGGCGAGCATCTGCGCCCGGTGGCGCGCAAACGGTTCGGAGCCGGAGTCGATCTGGGACTGCAGGACGGGCATGGGTGGCGATGATTCGTTCGATGCGGATGGAAGGGCCGAAACGCAGGCTGGGGTTCGCGTGAGCGGACCCCCGCCCCTTGACCGACCAGACAACCGTTGACCTAACGACCGTTAGAAAGAGCAATGGTACAGGAAAGTGGCGCCGACGTCACCGGCAGTCCGTAATGGCGACGACTGCTGGTCGAGCAGAGCGCGCGCGCCGCGCCGGAGGTCGCCGAGGTAGCCTGCGCCATCGAAAGCGGCCGCGTCGTCCAGCGCGGCGCCACCGCAGAATCGCGGGCCCACGAGAACCTCCGCAAGTGCCGGCTCGGCCTGTCGGTCGCTTCCTGGAAGAAGAGCTCGCGTGCCGTGACGCGCCGCAAGCGCTGCAAGCGCCGCACGCACTGCAAGCGCTGGCTCGATTGAACCGGCCCAGCGGGCACGCCGGCGTTCAGCGCTGGTAGAAGACCTCGTTCTCGCGTGCCATCTTGCGCAGCAGCTCGGGCGGCGCGAAGCGTGGGCCGTGCCGCCGCGCCAGTTCCTCGCAGTCGCCGACGAAGGCGGCGATGCCGCGACTGTGGATCTGGCCAATCGGTCCGCCCAGGAACGGCGGGAAGCCCCAGCCGAGAATCGCACCGACATCAGCGTCGATCGCGGCCGTGAGCACGCCTTCTTCCATGCAGCGCACGGTCTCGATCGACTGGATGAACATCAGCCGGCGCTTGGCCTCGGCCACGTCGGGCTGCTGCGCGGCGGGCGGCCAGATCTCGGCCAGCCCCGGCCACAGGCGCTTGGCGCCGCCCTGCGGATAGTCGTAAAAGCCCTGGCCGGCCTTCTTGCCGAGCCGGCCGAGCTGGTCGACCATGCGGTCGCAGACCTCGTCGATGGCGCTGCGCACATAGGCTGCACCCAGATCGGCGGCGGTCTGCCGGCGGATGCGCGCCATCAGCTCCAGCGACACCTCGTCGGCGAGCGCCAGCGGGCCCACCGGCATGCCGGCCATGCGCCCGGCGTTTTCGATCAGCGCCGGCTTCACGCCTTCGGCGAGCAGGGTCAGGCCCTCGCCGACGTAGGTGGAGAACACGCGGCTGGTGTAGAAGCCGCGACTGTCGTTGACGACGATGGGCGTCTTGCGCAGCGCCTTCACGAAGTCCATCGCGCGCGCCAGGCAGTCGTCGCTGGTCGCTTGGCCGCGGATGATCTCGACCAGCGGCATCTTCTCGGCCGGCGAGAAGAAGTGCAGGCCGATGAAGTTGGCCGGCCGCACCGAGGCTTGCGCCAGGCCGGTGATCGGCAGCGTGCTGGTGTTGCTGGCGAACACCGCGGTGGGCGCCAGCATGGCCTCGGCCTTGCGCGTGACCTCGGCCTTCAGCGCGCGGTCTTCGAACACCGCCTCGACCACGATGTCGCAGCCGTCGAGCGCTGCAAGGTCGCTGGTCGGGCGGATGCGCGCCGCGAGCTTGGCCCGATCGGCCTCGCTCATGCGCCCCTGCTGCACCTGCTTGGCCCAGCGCGCATCGGCGTAGGCCTTGCCACGCGCGGCCAGCTCGGCGCTGGTGTCGAGCAGCACCACATCCAGCCCGGCTTCGGCCGCCGCGCAGGCGATGCCGGCGCCCATCATGCCTGCGCCCAGGATGCCCACCTTGCGGTAGGCGGCGGTGGCCACGCCTTGCGGCCGCGCCGACAGCTTGTTGGCGGCGGTGATGCCGAAGAACAGCGAGCGGATCATGTTCTTCGCTTCGGCCCCGACCGCGAGCTTCACGAACTCGCGCATCTCGACCTTGCAGCCGGTCTCGATGTCGACCTGGCAGCCGTTGTAGACGCAGCTCATGATGGCCGCCGGCGCCGGGTAGTTGCCGAAGGTCTTCTCGCGCAACATCGCGTTGCCGGCGGTGAAGGTCTCGTAGCCGGCCGGGCTCTGCACCGGCCCGCCGGGCAGCTTGAAGCCCCTGCGGTCCCAGGGTTGCACGGCGTTGGCCGCGCCGTCCTTCAGCAGCCACTCGCGGGCACGCGCCAGCAGCTCGCCGGCGGGCACCACCTCGTCGACCAGGCCGGCGGCCAGGGCCTTGGCGGGCGTGACCTTCTTCCCTTCCAGCAGGAAGGGCAGGGCGTTGCGCACGCCGATCATGCGCGGCAGGCGCTGCGTGCCGCCGCCGCCCGGCAGCAGGCCGATGCCGACTTCCGGCAGGCCGATCAGCGCCTTCGGGTTGTCGGCGGCGATGCGGCGGTGGCAAGCCAGCGCCACCTCGTAGCCGCCGCCCAGGGCGGTGCCGTTGATCGCGGCGACGAACGGCTTGCCGCCGGTCTCGATGCCGCGCATCAGCGCGTGCAGGTCGGTCACGAAACGCAACATGCCGGACGCATCTTCGATGGCCAGCATCATGTTCAGGTCGGCGCCGGCGATGAACTCGGGCCGTGCCGAGGTGATGATCACGCCCTTGACCAGCGGGTCGGCCACGGCCTTGCGGACCGCTTCGCCGAAGGTCGCCATCGAACGCTCGTTGAGCACGTTCATCGGCGCATCGGCCATGTTCCAGGTCAGCGTGGCGATGCCGTCGGCGCCGGTCGTGTAGTCGATCGTCATGGGGTTGGTCCTTGGGGCGCGTTCAGACGCGTTCGATGATGGTGGCGATGCCCATGCCGGCGCCCACGCACAGCGTGGCCAGGCCGGTGGCCAGGTTGCGGCGTTCCAGCTCGTCGAGCAGCGTGCCCAGGATCATGGCGCCGGTGGCGCCCAGCGGATGGCCCATCGCGATCGCGCCGCCGTTGACGTTCATGCGCTCGTGCGGCACGTTCATCACCTCCATGAAGCGCAGCACCACCGAGGCGAAGGCCTCGTTCAGCTCGTACAGGTCGATGTCCGAGGCCTTCATGCCGGCGATGGCCAGCGCCTTCTCGGCCGCGTAAGAAGGGCCGGTGAGCATGATCGTCGGCTCGCTGCCGACGGCCGCGAACGAGCGGATGCGGGCGCGCGGCTTCAGGCCCAGCTGCCTGCCGATCTCGGCATTGCCGATCAGCACCGCGGCGGCGCCGTCGACGATGCCCGACGAATTGCCGGCATGGTGAACGTGCTCGATGCGCTCCAGCTCCGGGTAGCGCTGCAGCGCCACGGCGTCGAAGCCGAGGCGCTCGCCCTGCAACTTGAACGAGGGTTCGAGCTTGGCCAGCGACGCGGCCGTGGTGTCGGGCCGCAGGTGCTCGTCGCGCTCCAGCACCGGCAGGCCGTTCACGTCGCGCACCGGCACCACCGAGCGTGCGAAGCGGCCTTCGGACCAGGCCACGCCGGCGCGGCGCTGGCTTTCGATCGCGTAGCGGTCGACGTCCTCGCGGCTGTAGCCGTAGAGCGTGGCGATCAGATCGGCCGAGATGCCCTGGGGCACGAAGTAGGTGGGCAGGGCCACGGCCGGGTCGGCCGGCCAGGCACCGCCGCCGGTGCCCATCGGCACGCGGCTCATGCTTTCCACGCCGCCCCCGATTGTCAGCGGCGACTGCCCCGACATGACCTTGGCCGCGGCGATGTTGCAGGCCTCCAGACCCGAGGCGCAGTAGCGGTTGATCTGCACGCCGGCCGTCGTTTGCGCGTAACCGGCGGTGAGCACGGCCACGCGCGCGATGTTGGCGCCTTGTTCGCCCACGGGCTCGACGCAGCCCAGGGTCACGTCGTCGACCTGCACAGTGTCGATCTGATTGCGGTCGCGCAGCGCCTGCAGCGCCGTCACCGCCAACTGGATGGGCGTGATGCCGTGCAGCGCGCCGGACGCGCGGCCCTTGCCGCGCGGCGTGCGTACGGCGTCGTAGATGAAGGCTGCGGTCACGGTGCTGTCCTTGAGAAAGCGGTGGGGGTTGGAAGCGAAGTGAAATGGAGTAGCGGCAGGGGCACTGTTGTCACAGCGTGCGGCCGATGATCTCTTTCATGATCTCGTTGGTGCCGCCGTAGATGCGCGAGACGCGGGCGTCCGCGTAGGCGCGCGCGATCGGGTACTCCCACATGTAGCCGAACCCGCCGAACATCTGCAGGCAGTCGTCGAGCAGGCGACAGTGCAGGTCGGTGGTCCAGTACTTGGCCATCGCGGCGGTGGCGGCGTCGAGCTCGTTCTTCATCAGGCTGTCGATCAGGCGGTCGACGAAGACGCGCGCCACCTGCACCTGCGTCTTCCATTCCGCCAGCCGGAAGCGGTTGTGCTGGAAGTCGATGACGCGCTCGCCGAAGGCTTTGCGCTCCTTGGTGTAGTCCAGCGTCCACTGCAATGCCGCTTCGGCACCGGCCACCGCGCCGATCGCGATCTGCATGCGTTCCCAGGCCAGTTCCTGCATCAGCAGGAAGAAGCCCTTGCCCTCGCCGCCCAGGATGTTGCTCGCCGGCAGCCGCAGGTCGTCGAAGAACAGTTCCGAGGTGTCCTGCGCCTTCATGCCGATCTTTTCGAGATTGCGCCCGCGCTTGAAGCCCGGGCGGGTGGTCTCGACCAGGACCAGCGAGGTGCCCTTCGCGCCCTTGGACGGGTCGGTCTTGGCGACCACGATCACCAGGTCCGCGTTCTGGCCGTTGGTGATGAAGGTCTTCTGGCCGTTGAGCACGAGCCCGTCGCCGTCGCGCAGCGCCGTCGTGCGCACGGCCTGCAGGTCGCTGCCGGCGCCGGGTTCGGTCATGGCGATGGCACCGATGACCTCGCCGCTGGCCATCTTCGGCAGCCACTCGTGCTTCTGCGCTTCGCTGCCATAGGCGAGGATGTAGGGGGCCACGATGTCCGAGTGCAGCCCGAATCCGAGGCCGCTGGCGCCGACGCGCATCACCTCTTCGATCAGCACCGCGCTGTGCAGCCGTGTGCCGCCACCGCCGCCATAGGCCTCGGGAATCGCCGGGCAGAGCAGCCCGGCGGCACCGGCCTTGCGCCAGACGGCGCGCGGAACGATGCCCTCGGTCTCCCAGCCGGCATGGTGCGGCACCACTTCCTCGGTCAGGAAGCGGCGCACCTGGTCGCGAAACAACTCGTGTTCCTCGGAGAAGATTGGGCGCGGGAGCATCGCAGCGGTTCCTTTGTCGTTGGCGTCGTACATGCAGCGCCGGCGGCGCATCGACCTAACGCTTGTTAGCTGTTAGAGTATAGGGCATGGACGACGCGGACGACACAAGCCGGAGAGGCCTGATCCTGAGAACCGCGGCGAAGCTCTTTCGCGAGCACGGCTACGAACGTACCTCGGTGCGGCAGATCGCCGAGGCCCTGGGCATGACCTCGGGCTCGCTCTTCTATCACTTCGCCACCAAGGAGGAGTTGCTGGTCACCGTGATGGAAGAGGGCGTGCGAGACATCATGCGCGGGGTGCAGAAGGGCCTGGCTGGCGAATCGTGCCTGCCCGAACGCATGCTGGCGATGGTGCGCTGCCATCTGACCGCCCTGCTTGGGCCGAAATTGGACGCGATGACCGTGATGCTTTACGAATGGCGCAGCCTGTCGGAGCCGGCACGGGCGCGCGTGCTGACCTCGCGCGACGCCTACGAGGAGCTGTGGATGGCGCCGATCGACGAGGCTGCTGCGCTGGGTCTGGTGGACACCGATACGCTCCTCGTGCGCCAGACGGCGCTGGGCGCGCTCAACTGGACGGGTCAATGGTATCGGCCGGACCGTCGCGTGGGCGTGGAACTGCTGGCGCAGCGCATGTTTCACTTGCTGTTTCCGCGCCTGGCCGAGCGACTGGGCTCGGTCGTGCCCCAGGGCATTGGACTCGAGAGCGTGCAGACCCCGGCATGAACGCGAGCGCAAGCACCAAGAACTGCTGCGCGCGATGTACAGGGAGTGGAGATGGGAATGGCGGAAGCCGCAGCCTGCTTCGGCTTCGAAGGATTGGCATGTAACACCGATGGAGAAAAAGTGAAAGTACTTGTCGCCGTGAAGCGGGTGCTCGACTACAACGTCAAGGCCCGCGTGAAGACTGACGGTTCGGGAGTCGATCTCGCGAACCAGAAGCTGTCGATGAATCCCTTCGACGAGATCGCCTGCGAAGAGGCGGTGCGGCTGAAGGAGGCCGGTGTGGCCACCGAGATCATCGCCGTCTCCTGCGGCCCGGCGGGCTGCCAGGAGACGCTGCGCAGCGCCATGGCCATCGGCGCCGACCGCGGCGTTCTGGTCGAGACCAACGACGTGCTCGAGCCGCTGGCCGTGGCCAAGCTGATGCAGCACGTGGCCGCCAAGGAAGGCATACAGATTGCCATCTTCGGCAAGCAGGCGATCGACGACGACGCCGGGCAGACCGGTCAGATGTTCGGCGCGCTGATGGGCTGGGCCCAGGCCACCTTCGCCTCGAAGGTGAAGATCGAGGGCGGCGCAGCGACCATCAGCCGCGAGATCGACGGCGGGCTGGAGACGCTGCAGATGAATCTGCCGGTGGTCATCACGACCGACCTGCGCCTGAATGAGCCGCGCTTCATCACGCTGCCCAATATCATGAAGGCCAAGAAGAAGCCGCTCGAGGTGATCAAGGCGGCCGACCTGGGCCTGGATCTGGCGCCGCGCACCGCCACGCTGCGCGTGGACGAACCGGCAGCGCGCAAGGCCGGCATCAAGGTGGCCGATGTGGCCGATCTCGTCAAGCGACTCAAAGAAGAAGCGAAGGTGATCTGATGACGACCCTGATCATTGCTGAACACGACGGCGCGGCGATCAAGCCCGCCACGCTCAACACCATCGCCGCCGCCGTGAAGATCGGCGCTCCGGTGCACGTGCTGGTGGCCGGAAGCGTCTGCGCCGCCGCGGGCCAGGCC
>JBASTF010000200.1:0-1639 GCA_049274755.1 Rubrivivax sp.
GTCTGCGCCTGGTCGACCTGGGGCTGACGCTGGAAGCCGCCGTCGCCGGCCAGGGCGTGGAGCTGGCGCGGCCCAGACTGGCGCGGCTGTGGCTGGCCGGCGGCAGCCTGAAGCCGCTGTTCGGCATCGCCGCCGAACCGGCCACGCAGTACTACCTGGCGCCCTGCGCCGGCGCCGCTGCCACGGCCTTTGCCGACTGGCTGGCCGGCGCCTGCGCCGAGGTCGAACACGAGGCCCAGGAAGCGCTTTCCGGCGCCGGCTGAACATTCTTCCGGCCGGTGGCCGGCAGCCTCGCTAGCATCGCCGCTCATCGCTGACGGAGACAACGAGGATGAGCGTCATCACCAACATCGAAGACCTGCGTGTGCTGGCCGAACGGCGCGTGCCGCGCATGTTCTACGACTACGCCGATTCCGGCAGCTGGACCGAAGGCACCTACCGCGCCAACGAGAGCGACTTCCAGAAGATCAAGCTGCGCCAGCGTGTGGCCGTCAACATGGAAGGCCGCAGCACGGCCGGCACGATGGTGGGTGTGCCGGTGGCGATGCCGGTGGCCATCGCGCCCACCGGGCTCACCGGCATGCAGCATGCCGACGGCGAGATCCTGGCGGCCAAGGCGGCCGAGAAGTTCGGCATTCCGTTCACGCTGTCGACGATGAGCATCTGCTCGATCGAGGACATCGCCGCCCACACGACAGCCCCGTTCTGGTTCCAGCTCTACGTGATGAAGGACCGTGGCTTCATCGAGCGCCTCATCGACCGCGCCAAGGCGGCGAAATGCGGCGCCCTGGTGCTGACGCTGGACCTGCAGATCCTGGGCCAGCGCCACAAGGACCTGAAAAACGGCCTCTCGGCGCCGCCCAAGCTGACGCTGAAGAACATCGCCAACATGGCGACCAAACCACGCTGGTGCCTGGGCATGCTGGGCACCCGCCGGCGCCAGTTCGGCAACATCGTCGGCCATGTCTCGGGTGTCGGCGACATGGGCAGCCTGTCGGAGTGGACGGCCAAGCAGTTCGACCCGGCGCTGAACTGGGGCGACGTCGAGTGGATCAAGAAGCGCTGGGGCGGCAAGCTCATCCTGAAGGGCATCCAGGACGTCGAGGACGCGAAGCTGGCGCTGAACTCCGGCGCCGACGCGCTGATCGTCAGCAACCATGGCGGCCGCCAGCTCGACGGCGCGCAGAGCAGCATCGAAGCGCTGCCGGCCATCGTCGATGCGGTCGGCAGCGGCATCGAGGTGCAGATGGACGGCGGCATCCGCTCGGGCCAGGACGTGCTGAAGGCCGTGGCGCTGGGCGCCAAGGGCTGTTACATCGGCCGCGCGATGTTGTACGGCCTGGGTGCGATGGGCGAAGCCGGCGTGAGCAAGGCGCTGCAGATCATCCACAAGGAACTCGACCTGACGATGGCCTTCTGCGGCCGCACGCAGATCGGCCAGGTCGACAAAAGCGTCTTGTTGCCGGGCACATTTCCGACCTGAGATCGTGCACTGCAGCGTGATGCCCCCAGAATGCGGGGGTCGTGCTGATTCCGCTGTGTCCTGCCTGCCGGTACCCCAATCCGGCCCAATCCACGCGCTGCGTTGCGTGTGGCACGGCCTTGCCGGCCAGCGCGCTGTGGCTGGACGAACTGGGCC
>JBASTF010000201.1:0-5303 GCA_049274755.1 Rubrivivax sp.
AGATCTACATGCTCGAAGGCCGCACCGAGGAGCAAAAGCGCGCCGTGATCGAGAAGGTGACGCAGGCGCTGCACGAGGCCGTCGGTGCACCGAAGGAAAACGTGCGCGTCTGGATCCACGACGTGCCCAAGGAAAACTGGGGCATCGCAGGCGTCAGCGCCAAGGATCTGGGGCGGTGAAGCTGGGTCGATCACTGTCTGCTGACATCTGACCTAACTAACGTTCATCGTCGCAGCTCAAACGACCAGCCTCGTCCGCAAACTGGTCGACACCGGTGCATTGACCGGCAAGGTCTGATCGATAGCGGCGTCCCCCCCTGAAGGTATCGACATGCACACGCCTGCCCATGACGACGTTCGCACCCAGCCGCTGGTCTGGTCCGACCGGATCAGCCAGGTCCCGAAGGAGGTGTTCGTCAGCGAGCCGCTGTTCGAACAGGAACTGAAGACCATCTACTACGGTGACTGCTGGCACCCGGTGGCCCACGCGGGCGAACTGCCCGAAGTCGGGGACTTCAAGACCTTCGACCTCGGCCGCATGCCCTTGCTGATTGCGCGCGGCAAGGACCGCGAGCTGCGTGTGTTCCTGAACAGCTGCACCCACCGCGGCACGCAGGTGGAGACCGCGACCTGCGGCAACCGGCCGGAGTTCGAGTGCCCGTACCACCGCTGGCTGTTCGCACTCGAGGGCGACTTGGTCGGCTGCCCGGGCTCGAGGGAATTCGCGCCCGATTTCGACAAGAAGAATTTCGGCCTCAAGCAGCTGCGCACCGCCGAGTACCTGGGCCTGCTGTTCGTCACCCTGGGCGAGGCCACGCCGCCGCTGGACGAATGGCTGGGCGAGAGCATGCGCTCGACGCTGCGTGTGGTGCTCGCGGGCGATGGACGCCTGAAGCTGCTCGGCTACCAGAAGGTTCGTTACGCGGTCAACTGGAAAGCCTATAACGATAACGACGGCTTCCACGCGCCGCTGCTGCACACCGGCTTTCGGCTGCTGAACTGGCAGGGCGGGCAGGGCGCGCAGTTCATGACGCCGAATGGCCACATCGCGATCGAGGCGCAGCTCAAGCCGATCCAGAGCAGCGGCTTCCTGAAGGACCCCTCGTTGATCGAGTTCAAGGGCCAGAACCCGGAAAAGGGATCGTGCGTGGTCGAGCTGTTCCCGGTGAGCGTGCTCGTCAAGCACCTCGACGTCATCAACCTGCGCTTCGCGATCGCGCGCAGCCACGACGTGACCGAAGTGCATTACGCCTACTTCTCGCATGCCGACGACGACGAGGCGATGGTGCGCCACCGATTGCGCCAGTCGTCCAATCTGCTCGGACCCTGCGGCATGGTCAGCATGGAAGACGCGGCGATCTTCCAGCGCATCCACATCGGCAGTTTCACGCCCGGGTACGCGGAGTTCCAGAAAGGTGTCACCGGCGGCAAGGAGCCGTCGTTCGACGTCAAGCAGAACGACGAGACCGGCCAGCTGCCGAAGTGGGAGTACTACCGCAAGCTGTTGGGTTTCAAGCGGGAGGCCGAAGCATGAACGCCGACACCCTGAACGCGATCGACGCCGTGCAGACCCGGCACATCGCCGCGCTCGACGCGCAAGACATGGCCGGCTGGCTCGCGACCTTCTCGACCGACCCGGCGGCGTCGTACATCTGCATCTCGGCCGAGAACGAGCAGCGCGGCCTGTCGATCGCGCTGATGCTCGACGACAGCCGTGCGCGGCTCGAAGACCGCGTGTCCATCGTCACCAAGGTCTGGGCCGGGACTTATCAGGCCTACCGGACGCGTCACTTCTTTCAGCGCCTGGAAACCCGCGAGGCGGCCCCCGGCCGGTTCGAGGTGATGTCGAACTTCTCGATCGCGATGACGCCGGAAGGTGGCGTCTCGACCTTGCTGACCACCGGCGTCTACCGCGACCTGATCGAGGTATCGCCGGCCGGGGCGCTGCTCAGGCAGCGACGCGCCGTCTACGACGCCGACGCGTTGCCTCGCTACGTCGTGTTCCCGTTCTGAGTCCGGGGCGTTGTTGAGAAATCTCGATATTCATTCGGGTTAGCGATAATAGTCGTTACTTCGTAGATTCGAGACACTGCCGTCCGCAGCAAGGCTCGTCCGAACGAGGCGTACACCGTCAAAAACAGGCTGCTCTGTTTGTTTTATCGCGCCAACCTGCCATCCACACACTGGCGCTGACGCCACAAGGAGACAAGATGACCGTTTACGACCGCACCGCCATTGCTGCCGCGCTGGCCGTCGCCTGTGCACTTCCGTTGCCCGCTGCCGCTCAGGGCAAGGACATCAAGGTGGGCTTGCTGCTGCCGTTCTCCCAGGTCTTCGCGGTGTACGGCGAGGCCGTCAAGGAAGGCTTCGACCTCGCGATCGAGGAGGCAGGTGGCCAGGCAGCCGGACGCAAGATCGTCGTCCTGAAGGAAGACAACAAGGAAGACCCGAAGGTCACGCTGCAACTGGTGCGGCGCTACACCAAGGACGACAACGTCGACTTCATGGTCGGCCCGATCGCGTCCCATGTGGTCGCCGCGATCCGCGACGAGGTCGACCGCTCCAAGACTTTTCTGCTCGTGGCCAACGCCGGCAACAACGAGGTGACCGGCAAGAACTGCAGTCCGTACATCGTGCGCACCTCGTTCTCGAACTGGCAGGTGAACCATTCGATGGGCCAGTACGCGGCGGAGAACCTGGGCAAATCGGCGCTCACCGTGGCCTCCAACTATGACTCCGGGCGGGAGCAGGCCGGGGCGTTCCGCGAAGGCTTCATGCAGAAGGGCGGCAAGGCGCCGCTGGAAGAGTGGCCGGCGTTGGGCACGGCGGATTTCACGCCGATCATCACCAACATCCGCGCCAAGCAGGGCGAGATTGACATGATCTGGGGGTTCCTGGCCGGCAGCGCGGCACCCCGCTTCATCACGCAGGTCACCCAGGCCGGCGTGCGCGGCCCGAAGTTGAAGATGGTCGTGCCGATCTACGGCGCCGACGAGCTGTTCTTCCCGGCGATGGGCGATGCCGCCGTCGGCGTGATGGTCAGCGGCCACTACATGGCCAGCCTCGAGACCCCGCGCAACCGCGCCTTCCAGGCGCGCTTCCAGAAGAAGTACGGCAAGGTCGCTCACGTCATGCACGTGCAGGGCTACGACACCGCCAAGCTGATGCTCGCGACCATCGAGGCGCTGAAGGGCGACCTGAGCGACAAGGCCAAGGTCCGCAAGACGCTGACGACCCTGCAGGTCGACAGCCCACGCGGCTACTTCCGGATCGACCCGCGCACCGGCAATGTGGTGCAGAACATCTACATCGGCGAAGTCATCAAGCGCGCCGACGGCACGCTCGGCCACAAGATCCTGAAGACCTACGAACAGGTCGCCGACAAGGGCGAGGGTTGCGCGCTCTGACCCCAGGCTTTCGCCGCACTTCGAACCATTGCCTGGCACACCATGCAGATCATCGTTGAACAGGTTCTGAACGCCCTGCAGATGGGGGTGCTGCTGTTCCTGATCGCCTCGGGGCTGTCACTCGTCTTCGGGCTGATGCACGTCGTCAACCTGGCGCACGGCGCGCTGTACATGGTCGGCGCCTACTTCGGCATCACGATCGCGCGCGGCCTGGGCAACTTCTACCTCGCGTTGCTGTTCGCACCGCTGCTCACCGCGATGCTGGGCGTGCTGCTCGAACGCACGCTGCTGGCGCGCACCTATGGGCGCGGCATGTACCCGCAGGTGCTGCTGACGCTCGGGCTGGTGTTCGCTTTCGACGAGCTGGTGCGCATCATCTGGGGCGCGCCGATCCAGACCCTGGCGTTGCCGCCCGGACTCGAAGGCACCGTCGCACTGGCGGGTGCCTTGGTGCCGGTCTATCGGGTGCTGGTCGTGGTCATCGGCGCCGTGGTCATCACCACCTTGCTGCTGGGCTTCGGCCGCACGCGCCTGGGGGCGATGGTGCGCGCCGGTGTCGACGACCGCGAGATGGCCGCGGCGCTGGGCATCGACGTTTCCCGTCTCTTCAGCGGCGTGTTCGCGGTGGGCTCGGCGCTGGCCGGCCTGGCGGGCGTGCTCTCGGTGCCGATCTTCAATGCCTTTCCCGGCATGGGCAGCGAGATCCTGATCTCCGCACTGGTGGTGGTCGTGGTCGGCGGCATGGGCTCGCTGGCCGGCGCGCTGATCGCGAGCCTGCTGATCGGCGCGGCCACCGTCGTCGGCCAGATCTACGCGGCCGAGTTTTCGACCGCGGTGATCTATTTCGTGCTCGTCGTGGTGCTGCTGGTGCGGCCGCAGGGCCTGATGGGAATCGCGCGATGACCAACATCCGTCACTGGCCGACGCTGGCCGTGCTGGCAGCGGCCTTGGCCCTGCCGCACTTCACCCGCGGCACGCAGACCGAGTTCGCGACCGAGATCATGATCACCGGCATGTTCGCGCTCAGCCTGAACATCCTGATCGGACGGCTCGGGCTGATCAGCTTCGGCCATGGGCTGTTTCTCGGCGTCGGCGCCTACCTGGCCGGGTTCATGCTGCGCCACCTGTCCGAGAACCTGTTCCTGCTGCTGGCGGCGGCGCTGGTCGTCGGCATCCTGGTCTCGGCGCTGGTCGGCGCGATGGTGCTGCGGCTCGGTGGCGTGGGCTTCGTGATGATCACGATCGCGTTCTGCCAGCTGTTCTACGTGCTGATCCTGTCGACGCAGACCTGGTCGGGCGGGATCAACGGCATCCCGTCGATCCCGCGACCGAAGCTGTGGCCGGGCACCGACCTGCCGGCCTGGCTGTCGCTGGACAGCGAGTTCACGTTCTACTACGTCGCGCTGATCGGGTTGGTGCTGTTGGTGTTCGGTCTGAAGCGGCTGGACGCTTCGCCGCTGGGTTCGGTTTTTTCCGGCATCCGCCAGAACGCTGCGCGAATGCGCGCACTCGGCTATCCGGTGCGCCGCTTCCAGCTGATCGGCTTCGTGATGGCCGGCTCGATCGCGGCGGTGGCGGGTGCCTTGCAGGCCAGCCTGTTCAACCTGGTCGATCCGTCGCTGCTGTTCTGGACCACCTCGGGTGAGGTCATCCTGATGGTGATCCTGGGCGGCGTGGGCGCCCTGTATGGACCACTGGTCGGCGCGGCCCTGTTCCTTGCGCTGTTCCACTACCTGGGCACGCTGACCGACCACTGGCGGCTCGTGCTCGGCATTGTCTTCGTGGTGGTCGTGCTGTACGCCCCGAACGGTCTGGTGCCGCTGGTGATGAATGCGCTCGGGCGTTGGCGCGGCACGAAGCCGAGCACCCGCGGCGCCGCCGCGGCGCTGCCCGAGGA
>JBASTF010000202.1:0-5984 GCA_049274755.1 Rubrivivax sp.
GGCCTGCAGCGCCTGCCAGCGCAGTGCGTCGGCCGGCGCGTGGCTCTCGGCATCGGCAAACCAGATCCAGCGCCGTGCCGGATCGCCCAACGCCTGGGCGCGCTCGGCGAAGCCCGAACCCAGCAGCACGAAGCGCGCGTGCGCTGCAGCGATGCCGTGGCGCAGGTCGTCGTCGGCCAGGCGGTAGTTCAGCGGTGCCGGAATCGCGCCGATGCCGGTGAGCGCGAAGTAGGCCACCAGCATGTCGGCGTGGTTGGTCGACAGCATCGGCACCTTCTCGCCCGGCGCCAGGCCAAGCGCGGCCAGCGCGCACATCGCGCGTTCGGTGCGGGCCAGCAGTTCGGCGTAGCTGAGGGCGGTATCGCGGAAGCGGATCGCGACGCGCTGCGGGTTGCGCCGCGCGTTCAGCCGCAGCGCGTGGAGCAGGGTCAAGCCCATGTGTGGCGACGCCTCATGTCGTCACGGTTGCAGCTCAATGGAACGCCGAGACGCCGAGCACCTCGCGGCCGATGATGAGGGTCTGGATCTCGGTCGTGCCCTCGGGGATCATGCCGCCGCGCGTGTCGCGGAAGATGCGCTCGATCGGCAGCTCTTCGCTGTAGCCCGAGCCGCCGTGCACCTGCAGCGCCATGCCCGCCACCTCGTGCGCGGCTTCGGCCGCGTAGAGCTTGGCGATCGAACATTCGGTACGCGCGCTGCCGCCTTGGTCCAGCGCCCAGGCGGCGCGGTAGCCCAGCGCGCGCGCGGCTTCGCAGCGCACCATCATGTCGACGATCAGCTTCTGCACCAGCTGGAAGCCGGCGATCGGCCTGCCGAACTGCTTGCGCTGCTTGGAATAATCGATCGACAGGTCGAGCGCCGAACGGGCCGCGCCGACCGCACCCATGGCCACGTTCAGGCGGCCGAAGTTCAGCCCGGTCAGGATCGCCTTCAGGCCTTCGCCTTCCTTGCCCAGCAGGTTGGCCTTGGGCACCACGGCGTCGTTGAAGCTCAGTTGCGAGGTGCCGGTGGCGCGGATGAACATCACGTCGGCACGCCGCGCCTCGTAGGCCGTCTGCGCGCGCTCGACGATGAACAGGCTGATGCCGCCGTCGCAGGTGGCGCTGAAGGTGCGCGCCACCAGCACGCCGAAATTGCCGTGGATGCCATTGGTGATCCACAGCTTGTTGCCGTTGACGAGGTAGTGGTCGCCCTTGTCCTCGGCGCGCGTTTCGATGCCGGCGACGTTGGAGCCGTGGTTGGGTTCGGTGATCGCCATCCAGTGTTTCAACTGGCCGGCCAGCAGCGGCTTCAGCCAGCGCTGCTGCTGCTCGGGTGTGCCCTGCCGGTGCAGCAGCTGCGCCAGGATGTTGAGCGAGTTCATCATCACGCGCAACGACAGCCAGCAGTAGCCGGCCTCTTCCATCAGGATCGCCCAGTCGGTGTACTTCAGGCCGAAGCCGCCGGCCTCTTCGGGCAGCAGGCCGCCGAGGTAGCCGAAAGGCTGCAGCTGCGGCAGCAGGTCCCAGGCGAATTCGCGCTGCTGCTCGCATTCGGCCACACGCGGCGCGACGCGCTCGCGCATGAAGCGGCGCACCGATTCGCGCATGGCGTCCTGTTCGGGAGTGAAGCTGAAGTCCATGTCGCTGCTCCCGGGTCAGGCCGCTTCAGGTGGCGTAGCGGCCGCCGGTCACGTGCAATGTCGCGCCCGTGATGTAGCCGGCCGCCTCGCTGGCCAGGAAGGCCACCGCGCCGGCGATGTCGCGCGGCACGCCCAGGCGCCCGATGGGCGTGCGGGCGATCGCGTTGTCCTTGATCTTTTGATAGTGCGGCAGATTGCGCACGCCGTCGGTCTCGATGAAGCCCGGGGCGATGGTGTTGACGGTGATGCCGTCACGGCCGAGTTCCAGCGCGAGCGCGGCGCTGAAGCCGAGCAGGCCGGCCTTGGCGGCCGAATAGTTGGCCTGGCCCGGATTGCCCAGGTGGGCGCGCGACGAGATGTTGACGACGCGGCCCCAGTGCTGCGCGGCCATCACCGGCGCCACCGCCTTGGTGCACAGGAAGGCACCCTTGAGCACGGTGTCGACGACGGCATCCCAGTCGGCTTCGCTGAGCTTGGTGATGCGGGCGTCGCGCGCGAAGCCGGCATTGTTGACCAGCACGTGCACGCTGCCGAAGGCGTCGCGGGCCGACTGCACCAGGCGTTCGACGTCTTCGGCCCGGGTCACGTCGGCGGCGATGGCGATGGCCTGGAAGCCGTCGCGCTGCAATGCGGCACAGTGCTCGGACGCGACCTGCGCGTCGATATCGGTGACGACGACGCGCGCGCCTTCCTCGGCCAGCGCGCGTGCAGTTTCAGCCCCGATGCCACGGCCCGAGCCGGTGACGATGGCGACCTTGTCCTTCAAGCCCAGATCCATGCAATCTCCAATGCTTGACGGGGCCGCTTCAGCGAACCACCCAGGTGATGGATGCCGGCACCGCGGCAAAGAATGCGAGCAGCAGCAGTTCGGCCCCGACGAAAGGCATCAGGCCGCGGAACACTTGGCGCAAGGGCACGCCGGTGATGGAACTGGCGACGAAGGCGTTCATGCCGAAGGGCGGGGTGAACAGGCCGATCTCGACCGTCTTGGTGACGATGATGCCGAACCAGATCGGGTCGTAGCCGAGCTTGATGATCAGCGGGTAGACGATCGGAATGGTCAGCACCAGGATCGCCAACTGGTCCATCACGCAGCCCAGGATCAGATAGATGACCAGCAGCGCTGCCAGCACCGTGCCGGCCGACCACTGCTGCTCGGCGACGAAGGCCACCAGCGTCTGCGTGGCCATCGTCATGGTCAGGAAGTAGCTCAGGATGTGCGCGCCAATGATGATGGCGAAGATCAACGCGGTTGTGTGGGTGGTTCTGCGCAGCGCGCCCAGCAAGTCGGCCCAGGACAGCCGGCGCAACAGCGGGCCGGCGATGAGGATGGCGCCGGCGGCGCCCACCGCCGCCACCTCGGTGACCGTTATCACGCCGCTGTACAGGCTGCCGATCACGGCCGCGAACAGCAGCACGATGGGCCAAAGTTGGCGCAGCGCGGCCCAGCGTTCGGCCCAGGTGGCCTGAGCGCTGTCTGCGACGGGCGCGAGCTCCGGCCGGCGCTTCACCACGATGAGGATGGTCAGCGTATAGGCCAGCGCCGTGATCAAACCCGGCACGATGCCGGCGACGAACAGGCTGCCGATGGAGTTCTCGGTGAGGATGCCGTAGATCACCAGGATCAGGCTGGGCGGAATCAGGATCGCCAGCGTGCCCGAAGCCGCCACGGTGCCGGTGATGAGGCCGGCGTCGTAGCCCAGGCGCAGGCCTTCGGGCACGGCGGTGCGCGCCATCGTCGCAGTGGCGGCGGTCGACGAGCCGCACACGGCGCCGAAACCGGCACTGGTCAGCACCGTGGCCACTGCCAGGCCGCCGGGAAGGCGCCCGACCCATTTGTTGGCGGCGTCGAACATCGCACTCGACAGCCTGCTGGCCGACAGCACCTCGGCCATCAGCACGAACAGTGGAAGCGAGGTCATCAGCCATGACGCTGTATTGCGGTAGGGCGCGGCCGCGAGGATGCCCATCATGGTCTCGAAGCCGCCCACCGCCCACAGCCCGGCCGCGCCGGACAAACCCATGGCAAAGGCGATCGGCATGCCCGCCAACAGCAACACGACGAGCAGCAGCGCACACAGGAGGATGGTCATGGCAGCGCTCAGGATTCGGAGATGGCGGCGCGAGGCGCGCCATCGGCCGGTGGCCGCCACAGCACACTGCCGGCCAGGCGCAGTGTGAGCAGTGCCGACCCGAAGGTGGGGATGAGCAGCGCCAAGTACAGCGGTACGCTGATGTCGCCGGAAGTGTCGTACTTCATCTGCCAGGCGAGCAGCGCCTCGCTGCCGACCGCCCAGGTGATGGCACCGAAGAGCAGCGCGCCGCCAGCATTCACGAACGCGCCGACCCAGCGCCGCGCGCGCGGCGCGAAGCGGTCCCACAGCAGCGGGACGCGTATATGGCCGTCGTGCATGTGCACCCAGCTCAGTGTGAGAAAGACAACCAGCGGCATGATGAATTGCTCGCTGATGCCGATGACGCCTTCGATCGGGTCATTCAGCGCGTACCGCGAGATCACCTGCAACACCACCGCCAGCAGCATCAGCGCCAGCGCGACGCAGGCCACCACGTTAAGCGCTTCATCGAGGCGATCGATGAAGCGCCGCAGCAGCGGTGCCCTCGGGCCCGGCGCGGTCACTTGTACTTCCTTACCGCGCTTCGGAAGTTGTCTAATACGGCGCTGCCGGGCAGCCCCTTGCCGTCCATTTCCTTGGCCCAGTCTTGGGCCACGGGCGCGACGGTGGCAGCCACCGTCTCCTGCTCGGCCGCCGACAGTTCGATCACTTCGATGCCATCGGTGGACATCTTCTTCATCAGCTTGGCGTCCTCGGCGTCGGTGTAGCGCGCCACGTGGTCCATGGTTTCCTGACCGGCCTTGACGATGGCCTGTCGCACGGACTCGGGCAGGCGCTGCCAGACCTTTTCGTTGATGACGAACGGTGCATAGAAGACGAACACATCCAGCCCGAAGGTAGCGTACTTGATGACTTCATTGAGTCGGTACGAGTAGACGCTGGTGGTCGGGAAAATGGTGCCGTCGACGGTGCCGTTCTGTATCGCCTGGTAGGTGTCGGGGCTGGGGATGTCGACCGGTGAGGCGCCAAGCAGCTTTACCGCACTGGCCATATTGCCGCCGATCGACTTGAGCTTCATGCCTTTCAGGTCGGCCAGAGTGCGCACCGGTTTGACCCGTGTGAAGGCGTTGTAGGTCGAGGTGGTGAAGCCGAAGAGCGGCCGGAAGCCATTGCGCAGGTAGTCGTTCTGCAGGATCGGCGTGTTGTGCAGGGTGTCCCAGCTCGCGCGAGTGCCGGTTTGGCTGCTGGAAAACAGCTTGGGCAGACTGTGCACACCCGACAGCGGCATTTTGCCCAGGTTGTAGGCCGGCGGCACGTAAGCGATGTCGGCCACGCCGCGCTGTACCAGACTGAACAGGTCGCGCAGCGGCCCGAGTTGCTCGGCGCCGAAATACTGGAACTCGACCTGGCCGCCGGTCAGCTCGGTCACACGCTTCATCCAGGGCTTGAGCCCCTGCTCTACGATGTAGTGCGCGGGGGCGAAGGAGTCGGCCACCTTGAGCACGATCCTTTCGGCCGCAGGTGCGGGCGCAGGCAGCGTGGGCAGGACCAAGCCAATGCCCAGGCTGTACAGGGTGAACTGGCGGCGATCGGGGTTGTTCGCGTGCTTGCTCATGGGTTGGTCCTTTCGGGTGACATCAGCTCGTCGTCGTGCTCGCCGATGTAGGGTGCAGGCCGGGGTCGGCGCGCCGGCGTGCGGCTGAAGCGCGGCGCCGGTGACGGCTGCACCACGCCCTGGCTTTCGAAGAAGGTGGCGCGGGCGACGTTGTGCGGGTGGCGCGCGGCCTCGCCCGTGCGCAGCACGGGGCCGAAGCAAACGTCGGTGTTCTCCAGCAGCGTGCACCAATGGGCGCTGGGCTCGCTGCGGAAGATGGCGGCCAGCTTGGCCTTCAGCGACGGCCACGCGGACGGGTCACGCTGGCGCTGGAACTCCGGGTCGGTGATGGCCAGCTTCTGCAGCAGCAGCGCGTAGAACTGCGGCTCCAGCGCGCCCAGCGAAATCCACTCCCCGTCGGCGCATTCGTAGGTGTCGTAGAAATGCGAGCCGCCGTCCAGCAGGTTGGACTCGCGCTCGTCCTTCCAGTGGCCGATGGCACGCAGCTCGCAGACGATGGAGGTGAGCAGCGCCGCGCCGTCGAGCACCGCCGCGTCGACGACCTGTCCGCGGCCCGAGTTCCTGGCCTCGAACACCGCGCACATGATGCCGAAGGCCAGCATCATGCCGCCGCCGCCGAGGTCGCCGACCATGGCCGCCGGCGCGATCGGCCCGCCGGCCTTGCGGCCGATGG